>NZ_JBZXJM010000001.1:0-55690 GCF_058725725.1 Buchananella sp. 103232
GACAACGAGTCTCTTGGGACCCATAGACGTTTTTCGTGCGCCGCTTCATCAGCGGTGGCGCGACCTCCCTGCTGGGGCCGGCCGCCCCGAACAACGGCGCCACCCCGGGCAACGGTGCCGGCGCAGGTAACGGGACCGCCGGCACCGGCGCGGACAAGGCGAAGGCGGCCGCCCCGCTGCTCCCGGGCACCTCCCGGCCGCAGGGCAAGAAGCGCAAGAAGCGCACCGGCCGCTCGATCGTCGCCTTCCTGGTGGTGGTGCTCGCGCTGGGCGGCCTGGGCTACTTCGGCACCAAGATGGCCATGGACTTCTTCAACTCAAAGCCGTCGGCGGGCGTGACCGACTACCCGGGCCCCGGCACCGGCGAGGTCACCATCGTCATCCCCGAGGGCGCCAGCGGCGCTGCCATCGCCAACGTGCTGGTGGACGCCGGCGTGACGGCGAACGTGGAGCGCACCATCGCCGTGCTCGCCAACCACCCCGACGCCACCTCCATTCAGCCGGGCACCTACACGCTCAAGCTGCAGATGCGCGCGGATGCCGCCGTGGCCGCCCTGATGGACCCGGCCAACCGCGCGGACACGGGCCTGACCATCCCGGAGGGCTACGTGCTCACCCAGGTCAAGACCCGCCTGGTGGAGATCGGTGGCTTCGACGCCGCAGAGGTGGAGGCCGCGCTCAAGGACACCACCGCCCTGGGGCTGCCCGAGGTCGCCAAGGGCAACCTGGAGGGCTGGCTGGCCCCGGCCACTTACGAGGTGGGCCCGTCTGACACCCCGGTCACCCTGCTCAAGCAGATGGTGGCGCTGCAAAAGAGCCGCCTGGAGGCCGCCGGCGTGGCGGAGGCGGACTTCCAGACCGTGCTGATCAAGGCATCCATCCTGGAGCGCGAGGTCAACATCGACGAGTACCTGCCCAAGGTGGCGCGCGTGATCGAAAACCGCCTGCAGGACGCCGACGGGGAGACCCGCGGCCTGCTGCAGATGGACTCCACCGTGCTCTACGGCGTGGGCCAGGTGGGCGGCGTGCCCACGCAGGAGCAGCTGGCCATCGACACGCCCTTCAACACCTACATGCACCCCGGGCTGCCGCCGGCGCCGATCGCCAACCCCGGCGAGCGCGCCATCGAGGTCGCCCTGGCTCCCGCAGAGGGCAGCTGGCTCTACTTCGTCTCCATCAACCTGGACACGGGCGAGACCCTGTTTGCCAGCACCCTGGAGGAGCACGAGAAGAACGTCAAGCTCTACCGGGAGTTCTGCGAAACCTCCGACCGGTGCTGAGCCGGATGCGCGCCGCCGTTGTGGGCGACCCGATCGCCCACTCGCTCTCCCCGGTGCTTCACCTGGCCGGCTACGCCAGCCTGGGGCTGGACTGGGACTACCAGCGCTGCCGGGTGCCCGAGGGCCAGTTGGGTGAATTCCTGGGCGGCCTGGACGCCTCCTGGGCGGGCCTGTCCGTCACCATGCCGCACAAGGGCGCGGCGCTGGCGGCGGCCGACTCGGTGGACCCGCTGGCCCAGGCGGTGGGCGTGGCCAACACGCTGGTGCGGCACGCCTCGGGACACCTGACCGCCTTCAACACGGACGTGGCCGGGATCGCCGCCGCGCTGCGGGAGGTGGCCCCCTCCTCCTGGCAGCCGCGCCGCAGCGTCATCCTGGGCAATCGCGCCACCGCCTGCTCCGCCATGGCCGCGCTGGGGGAGCTGGGCTGCACCAGCCACAGCGTGATCGCCCGCAGGCACGGCGGACCCGGCTCCACCACCCTGGTGGCCCACGCCCTGGGCGTGGATCACCGCCCGCTGCTGTGGCGCCAGGATGAGTTCACGGCCGCCGCCCTGCGGGAGGCCGATGTGGTGATCTCCACGGTCCCGGCTGGCGTGGCCGACCCGCTGGCTCAGTTCGTGGCCGCCAACGCCCCGGCGCACGCGCTTCTGCTGGACGTGGTCTACCATCCCTGGCCCAGCCCGCTCACTGCGGCTTGGCACTCCAGCGGCAAGACCGCCGCGCCCGGTTGGCTGATGCTGCTCCACCAGGCGGTGGACCAGGTGCGCCTCTTTACCGGCCACCAGCCGGACGTGGACGCCATGCGTGCCGCGCTGGCCGGCGCACTAGGGTAGGGGCCAGGCCGCTAAGCGGCACCCAGAGCACCCCAACGGAGAGGAAGCCCCGATGCAGTGGACCACCGCTGGAGAATCCCACGGCCCGTCGCTGGTGGGGATCTTGGACGGCATCCCGGCCGGTATCGAGATCACCACCGAGCAGCTGCGCACCGCCCTGGCGCGCCGCCGCCTGGGGTATGGGCGCGGGGCGCGCATGAAGTTCGAGCAGGACGAGGTGCGCATCCTGGGCGGCGTGCGGCACGGGCGCACCCTGGGGGGCCCGGTCGCCATCGAGATCAAGAACTCCGAGTGGCCCAAGTGGCAGACCGTGATGAGCGCGGACCCGGTGGACCCCGCCGAGCTCCTGATCGACGCCGGCACGGGTGACGAGCGGGAGGTGGCGCGCAACCGTCGCCTGACCCGGCCGCGCCCCGGCCACGCCGACCTGACGGGCATGCGCAAGTACAACCACCGCGACGCCCGCCACGTCCTGGAGCGCGCCAGCGCACGCGAGACCGCCGCGCGGGTGGCCCTCGGTGAGGTGGCCGCCGCCGCGCTGCGCCAGATCGCCGGGGTGGAGCTGGTCAGCCACGTCACCGCGATCGGCCAGGCGAGCCTGCCGGCTGACGCCCCGCGCCCCGCCGCCGGCGCCACCCCCGAGCTAGACGCCTCCCCGGTGCGGTGCTTGGACGACGCTGCCGCCGCGGCCATGATTGCCGAGATCGACGCCGCGAAGGCCGCCGGGGACACGCTGGGCGGCGTGGTGGAGGTGATCGCCTACGGCGTGCCGGCTGGGCTGGGCTCTTTCGTGCGGGCCTCCTCCAAGCTGGACGCCCGCCTGGCGGCCGCGATCATGGGCATCCAGGCGATCAAGGGCGTGGAGATCGGCGACGGCTTCCTCACCGCCGCCCGGCCCGGCTCGCGCGCCCACGACGAGATTGTGCCCGGCGAGGCCGGCCGGCCCGGTGCGGCGCGCGGCTCGGTGGCCGCCAACGTGGTGCGCCTGACCAACCGGGCCGGCGGCATCGAGGGCGGCATGAGCAACGGCGAGCCGATCGTGGTGCGCGCAGCCATGAAGCCGATCTCCACCGTGCCGCGCGCGCTGCGCACGGTGGACGTGGCCACGGGGGAGGCGGCCACGGCGCTGCACCAGCGCTCGGACACCTGCGCGGTGCCGCCCGCCGCTGTGGTGGCAGAGGCGATGGTGGCCCTCACCCTGCTGGAGGCGCTGCTGGAGAAGACCGGGGGCGATAGCGTGGTGGAGGCCAAGCGCAACCTGGAGGCATACCTGGCGCACGACCCCTGGGAGGACCTGTGAGGCAGCACCACATCGACCCGGAGAACAACCTGCCGGACGCGGCCCTGCCCATCGTGCTGGTGGGCCTGCCGGGCGCCGGCAAGACCTCGGTGGCGCGCGAGCTGGCGCGTCTGACCGGGCTTAACTCGGTGGACACGGACGCGGAGGTGCGCCGCCGCACCCGCATGACGATCCCGGAGATCTTCGCCGAGCGCGGCGAGGCGGGCTTCAGGGAGGTAGAGCACCGCGCCATCGCGCACACCCTGTCCCTGGCGCACGGCGTGGTGGCGCTGGGCGGGGGAGCGGTGCTCCACCCCGGCACCCGCGAGCTGCTGCGCGACCACACCGTGGTGCACCTGCTGGTGGACCCGGAGGAGGCCGCCTGCCGGGTTGGGGCCGGCGGGGGCGGGCGCCCGCTGCTGGCGCAGGACCCGGTGGCGCGCCTGGAGGTGCTCAGCCAGCAGCGCGAGGGCCTGTATCACCAGGTGGCCACGGTGGCCGTGGACACGGTGGGGCGCACCCCGGAGCAGATCGCCACGGACATCATCGAGCAGGTGCGCCTGGGTATAGGACGCACCACCCGCATCGAGGTGGGCGGGCAGAGCCCCTACAAGGTGGCGGTGGGCCACGGCCTGGAGGCCGAGGTGGCTGCGCAGGTGGGCACCGTGCCAGGCCGCGCCGTGATCGTGCACCCGCACGCGCTGGCGCAGCGCGCCCGGCAGTTGGCCGAGCACCTGGAGTTCAGCCCGGCCACCTCCCCTGAGCTAAAGGTGGTGCTCCACCCCATCCCGGACGGGGAGGGGGCAAAGACGTTGGAGGTCACCGCCGGGATCTGGGAGGTGCTGGGGCGGGAGCGCGCCGGCCGCCAGGACGTGGTGATCGGCCTGGGGGGCGGTGCCTGCACCGACCAGGCGGGCTTCGCGGCGGCCACCTGGCTGCGCGGTGTGGGGGTGATCCAGGTGCCCACCACGGTCTTGGCGATGGTGGACGCCGCAGTGGGCGGCAAGACCGGCATCAACACGGAGGCGGGCAAGAACCTGGTGGGCGCATTCCACCCGCCGCGCGCCGTGGTGTGCGACCTGGAGGCGCTGCGCACCCTGCCGCAGATCGAGCGGGTCACGGGCCTGGCGGAGGTCATCAAGTGCGGCTTCATCTCAGACCCGATGATCCTGGAGCGCGTGGAGGGCCACGCGCAGGGACTGGTGGAAGGGCCGGTGGAGGAGCTGCGCGAGGTCATGGAGCGCGCCATCGCGGTCAAGGCGGCCGTGGTGAGCGCCGACCTGCGCGAGGCCGGCCTGCGCGAGTTCCTCAACTACGGCCACACGCTGGCCCACGCGATTGAGCGAAACGAGAACTACCAGCTGCGCCACGGCGCGGCCGTCTCCATCGGGTGCGTGTACGCCGCCGCGCTGGCGGAGGAGCTGGGCGTGGCGCCGCCCGGCCTGGTGGAGCACCACCGCCGCCTGCTGCGGGCGGTGGGTCTGCCCGTCACCTATGCCGGGGACTTCGCGCCGCTGCGCGAGTTCATGGCGAGCGACAAGAAGGTGCGCTCGCGCTCCCTGCGATTCGTGCTGTTGAGCGAGCTGGGCAAGCCCGCAGTACACGTGGTGGATGACGAGGCGGCCCTGGAGCGCGCCTATGAGGCGGTGCGCGCGTGAGCGCGATCGTCCTGGTGGGCGCCCCGGGCAGCGGCAAGAGCGCCGTGGCGGCCGAGTTGAGCAAGGCCGGCTGGCGGGTGTGGGAGTCCGACGCTGCCGCCAGCGCCGCCACCAACTCCAGCCGCTCAGAGGCCTACCTGGCTGAACGCGGCGATGAGTTCGCGGCCGCAGCGGCTGCCGCCGCGCGCGAGCGCCTGGCGGCGCTGGGCGACTCGCCGTCGGCTGGCACCGCGCAGGACGCGGCGCCGGGGGAGGTGCTGGTGTTCTCCTCGGAGGTGGTGGACGACCCGGCCGTTCGCGCCGACCTGGCGCGATTCGGGGCGGCGGGCGGCAGCGTCGTCCACCTGGACGCCGACCTCGCGGCGCTAACTAGGCGGCTCGGCTTCACCGCGCCAGGCGGGCTGGCCGCCCTCACCCCGCGCGCGATGCTGGGGCAGATGAGGCGCGAGCGCCTGCCGCTCTACCAGCAGGTCGCCACGAGCAACGTGGACACCTCCTTCCTGACGGTGGCCGAGGTCGCCGCCCGGGTGCTCGGCGCGGCGCTGTAGGCGAGCGGGTCGGGGCGAATAAAGGCTGGGGCCTTTTCGGGGGTGTAGCCTTTAGCCGCTCAAGGGCCGGGTGCGGGAAGCTGGGTTTGAAAGGCAGGTTTGGGGCGGCATGGACAGTCAAGCAACGCCTGAGCAAAGCGGTGACGTGCCTGTGGCAGGAAGCAGCGAGTTTACTGATTCGCGCGCCGAAGAGCGGGCGTGGGAAACCTACACGCAACTGCAAGAACGCGTCACTCAAGTGGACACGAAGGCGTCCATCCTGCTGGCCTTTCTGGGCATCTTGCTAGCACCCATCCTGGTCTCCTTGGAGCCCGGCGGGCGAAGGTTGGAAGGGCTGAACGCCTGGGTACAGATCCTGCTTCTAGTGGGGCTCGGTGCCACGGTCTACGCGACGTGGTGGGCGGTGATGATTGTCTTTCCTCGCGGCTTGTCCAAGCCGATCGGCTCCGTGAGGGCCTCCTACCTGTATTTTCGGGCGGCGGCCAGCGCAAACCCACTTCAGCTGGAGCAGATTTTCGCACAGTGCCCGGTGAGGATGCTTGCCTCCCAATGCGTGGTGCTCGGGGGAATCGTGGAAAAGAAGTACCGATGCTTGAGGCAGTCGATGGTGGCAACATTGGTCGCGTTGGTGCTGCTCGGCTCAGCTGCAGTGGTGGGTTTCCTCAGCTAGGACGCCGGGCGGCAAGGCGGCCGCGTCCGCATTATCGACCGCTTGGCTGGCGCGTAGGCACTCTCACGTCCCTGGCGTGGGCTTGTGGCGTAGGCCTGCTGGGAAAGTGGTTGCTCACCTTGGTATCCTGATGGGCGGTAAAAAATCCAGACAGTGAACCGAGGTAGCGAAAGTGGCAACGACCAACGACCTGAAGAACGGCATGGTGCTCAAGATCGAGGGCCAGCTTTGGACCGTGATCGAGTTCCAGCACGTCAAGCCCGGCAAGGGCCCGGCCTTCGTGCGCACCAAGATCAAGAACGTGCTCTCCGGCAAGATCGTTGACCGCACCTTCAACGCCGGCCTGAAGGTGGAGACGGCCACCGTCGACCGCCGCGACATGGAGTACCTGTACCAGGACGGCAACGACTACGTCTTCATGGACACCCAGACCTACGAGCAGATCGCCGTTCCGGGCGAGACCGTGGGCGACAACCGCAACTTCCTGCAGGAGAACCAGCAGTGCATCGTGGCCCTCCACGACGGCGCCGTGCTCTACATCGACCTGCCGGCCTCCATCGTCACGGAGATCACCTACACCGAGCCGGGCCTGCAGGGTGACCGCTCCTCCGCCGGCACCAAGCCCGCCACCATCGCCACCGGCTACGAGATCCAGGTGCCGCTGTTCCTGGAGATCGGCACCAAGGTCAAGGTGGACACCCGCACTGGCGACTACCTGGGCCGCGTGAACGACTAAGTGGCCCCTCAAACTACTTCCCGTTCCAAGGCCCGCCGCCGCGCGGTCGAGGTGCTGTTCGAGGCGGACCTGACCGGCCTGCGCGACGGCGCCCAGATCGCGCAGCTGCTGGAGCAGCGCAAGCAGGTCACCGCCGCGCCGTCCCCGCTGCCCGAGTTCGCCGCCGTCATCCTGGCCGGGGTGGCGGAGCACTACGCGCAGGTGGAGGACGTGCTGGAGACCTACCAGTCCGGCCGCGCGTTCTCCCTGCTGCCGCCCGTGGATCGCTGCATCCTGCGGGTGGGGGCCTGGGAGATGCTGTTCACCGACACCGACCCGAACGTGGTGATGGACGAGGCCGCCAACCTGGCCGCCCTGCTCTCCACCGAGGAATCCCCGCGCGTGGTGAACGGCCTGCTTGGTCGCCTGAAGGACCTGGCGCCCACGCTGCGCGCCACTATGTAGCAGGGGAGGGCCGACGCTGGCCACGTGCCGCCCCGAGAGGGCCGGCCGGAGCGCTGCCAGGCCGGCACGTGCACACCGAAAGGGGGTTGTGCCACTCGCGAGTGGCACAACCCCCTTTCAGCTGTAGCCGGGAAGCATCCCGCTCCCGGGCGGGGAGCTAGGCGGACTGGGCCGCCTTGGCCTTGCTCTGCCGGCAGTCCAGCAGGAACAGGACCATCTTGCTGGGCTCGAGCGCGATGACCTCGTGCGGCAGGCGGGTGGAGAAGTGCACCACTCCGCCCGGGGCCAGGTCCACGTAGCGCCCGTCGGCGCCGATGCGCAGGCGGCCCTCCAGCACCTGCACGATCGCGGGCACCGCCGCAGTGTGCTCGGAAAGGCGCTCGCCCTCGTCGAAGGCGAAGACCACGGCGCGCACCCCCTCGGCGCGCATCACGGTACGGGACACGGTGGCCTCCGGCTGGATCGAGACCAGAGCTGCCGCGTCGGGCAGGTCGGTCATCACCAGGTCGGCGCTGTTCGTGGCGGCGGGTGGAACGTCGGCCATTTAACTCTCCTCCGGGCGGTGGGCAACAATCGCGATGCCCTCAAGGTGGGACTTGTACTTGTTGAACGTAGCGCGCATGGTCAGCACGCGGCGGCGCAGCTCGCGGTCGCGCAGCACATTGAACAGGATGCGGGCCACGCCCCTGACGCCCTCGTCGCGCAGGTTACGGCCCGGCTTGAGCAGCGCCATCGGGGCGGTGCCCACCCAGTCCACCACCAGGCCGGCGTCGGTGAGCAGCGCCGTCCACTCGGCGCGCGTGAGCGGGCGGGCGTTGACGTGGATGGCGCGGGCCAGGTTCTTGGTGATGTCCACCTTCACCGCGTCCGCCACGTCGTCGGGGCGCAACCCCAGCTCGTGGATCGCGTACCGGCCGCCCGGGCGCAGCAGGCGCACCGCCTCGGCGATGATCTGGCGCTTGCCCTTCTCGGACTGCATGGACAGCATGGCCTCACCGACCACGACGTCCGCGCTGGCGTCCGGCAACCCGGTCTCGCGGGCGTCGGCCTGCAGGGCGTGGCCGTGGGCGGCGACCAGCTGGGAGACCCGCGCGGCCGCGTCCGGGTCCTGGTCCACCCCGGTGTAACTAGAGATGGGCGCCTTGCAGATCTCCGTGGCGGTGCGGCCCAGCCCGGGCGCGAACTCCACCACCTGCGCGCCAGCCAGCTCGGCGCGCGCCAGCATCGCGGTGGTCAGGGCGGCGCCCCCCGGCCTGAGCACGCGCTTGCCGGCGCGGGCCAGCACCCAGTGGCCCGGGGCGGTGGCGGTGGGACGATCGGACTGGGGCAGCGGAAGCGCATCACGACTAGACATAAGGCAAGCCTAAATCAGTTAAGCAAGGTGCGTCTGCATCGCCGGGCCGGTCAGGGCGAAACGCGGCCGGGTTGCCCACGCAGCGGTAGGGGCGGCAGCGTCGGCCACCACCGCCCCCGCCACCAAGTGCCGTTAAACACAGGGCGGATTTCACTGCGCGGGCGCGGGCACCGCCAGGGGGAAAGCGGGTCTACGATTGAGCTTGCCAACATCCTTTAAGAGCCGTCCAGAGAGGCGGGGAAGGGGGCAGAAATGGTCGCAGACCAGCAAGCGTTCGAGGGCAAGGAGGTTCTTGGCGCTGCCGAGATCTCCCGTTCCCTCACGCGCATAGCCCACGAGATCATCGAGCGAAACTCTGGTGCCGAGGGAGTCATCCTGCTCGGCATCCCCAAACGAGGAGTGCCCCTGGCCCGCCGGCTCGCCGCGCGCCTGGCAGACGTGGGCGTGGTCGTGCCCGTCGGCGCACTCGACATCACCATGTACCGCGATGACCTGGACCGTCAGCCCACTCGCGTCCCCGAGCCCACCTTCATCCCCGGCGGCGGCATCGACGGCAAGACCGTGGTGCTGGTAGACGACGTGCTCTACTCCGGCCGCACCGTGCGCGCCGCCCTGGACGCCTGCAAGGACGTGGGCCGCCCCGCCAGCGTGCAGCTGGTCTGCCTGGTCGACCGCGGCCACCGCGAGCTGCCCATCCGCGCCGACTACGTGGGCAAGAACCTGCCCAGCGCGCGCTCCGAATCCATCCGCGTACTGCTCGAAGAGACCGACGGCCGTGACGCCGTGGTTCTGAAGAAGGAAAACTGATGCGTCACCTCCTCAACGCCGCCGACCTCTGCCTGGCTGAGGCCCTGGAAATCCTGGACACTGCGGAGGTGATGGCGGCAACGCAGTCGCGCTCCGTGAAGAAGCTGCCCACGCTGCGCGGCAAGACCGTGGTCAACCTGTTCTTTGAGGACTCCACCCGCACTCGCCTGTCCTTCGAGGCTGCCGCCAAGCGCCTGTCTGCGGACGTCATCAACTTCTCCGCCAAGGGCTCCTCCCTCTCCAAGGGCGAGAGCCTGAAGGACACCGCCCTGACCCTGCAGGCCATGGGCGCCGACGCCGTGATCGTGCGCCACTCCGCCAGCGGCGCCGCCCACCGCCTGGCCTACGCCGGCTGGATCGACGTGCCGGTCCTCAACGCCGGCGACGGCACCCACCAGCACCCCACCCAGGCTTTGCTCGACGCCATGACCATGCGCCGCCACATCGCCGGGCCGGGCCGCCCGGGCGGCGGGCAGGCCCCCGAGCGTGGCGCCACCCTGGAAGGCGCGCGCGTGGTGATCGTGGGAGACATCCTGCACTCGCGCGTGGCCCGCTCCAACGTGGACCTGCTGCACACCCTGGGCGCCGAGGTCACCCTGGTGGCCCCGCCCACGCTGCTGCCGATGGGCGTGGAGAACTGGCCCTGCCGCGTGAGCTTCGACCTCGACGAGGCCATCGCCACCGCCCGCCCCAACGCCGTGATGATGCTGCGCGTCCAGCGCGAGCGCATGAGCAGCGCCGGCGGCGGCTTCTTCCCCTCCCCGGAGGAGTACCACCGCGAGTACGGCCTGGGCACCAACCGCCTGGCCGCGCTGCCCGCGGACTGCCAGATCCTGCACCCCGGCCCCATGAACCGTGGGCTGGAGATCTCCGCCGAGGCGGCGGATCACGCCCGCTCCCGCATCGTGGAGCAGGTGGCCAACGGCGTGGCCGTGCGCATGGCCGCCCTCTATCTTCTCCTGGCTAGCGAAGGGACCGAGCTGTGATGAACACTCTGATTAAGTCTGCCGCCATTCTGGGCGGCGAAAAGGCCGACATCGCGCTGGTTGACGGCGTGATCGCCGCCATCGGGGCCGACGCTGCCGAGTCGGCCGGTGCCGGGGCGCGCGTGGTCGAGGCCGACGGCCTGGTGGCCCTGCCCGGCCTGGTTGATCTGCACACCCACCTGCGCGAGCCGGGCCGCGAGGACGCCGAGACGGTGGAGACCGGCACCCGCGCCGCCGCCCTGGGCGGATTCACCTGCGTGTTCGCCATGGCCAACACCACCCCGGTGCAGGACACCGCCGGCGTGGTGGAGCAGGTGGCCCGCCTGGGCCAGGAGGCCGGTTGGGTGGAGGTGCGCCCCATCGGCGCCGTCTCCAAGGGCCTGGAGGGCAAGGCACTGGCCGAGCTCGGCGCCATGGCCGCCTCCAAGGCGCGCGTGCGCGTCTTCAGCGACGACGGCAAGTGCGTCCACGACCCGGTGCTCATGCGCCGCGCCCTGGAGTACGTGCGCTCCTTTGACGGCGTGATCGCCCAGCACTCCCAGGAGCCGCGCCTGACCGAGGGCGCCCAAATGAACGAGTCCCCGCTGTCCGCGCAGCTGGGTCTGGCCGGCTGGCCGGCGGTGGCCGAGGAGGCGATCATCGCCCGCGACATCCAGCTGGCCGCCCACGTGGGCTCCCGCCTGCACGTGTGCCACCTGTCCACCGCCGGCAGCGTGGAGCTGGTGCGCTGGGCCAAGTCCCGGGGCATCGACGTCACCGCAGAGGTCACCCCGCACCACCTGTTCCTCACCGAGGAGAAGGCGGCCACCTACGACCCGCTCTACAAGGTCAACCCGCCGCTGCGCACCCGCGAGGACGTGGAGGCGGTGCGCGCCGGCCTGGCCGACGGCACCATCGACATCGTGGGCACCGACCACGCCCCGCACCCGCTGGAGGACAAGGACTGCGAGTGGGCCGCCGGCGCCTTCGGCATGACCGGGCTGGAGACCGCCCTGTCCGTGGTGCAGGACGTCATGGTGGACACCGGCCGCATGACCTGGGCCGACGTCGCCCGCGTCATGTCCACCACCCCGGCCAAGATCGGCCGCATCACCAGCCAGGGCCAGGGCCTGGTGGTGGGCGCCCCCGCCCACGTCACCCTGGTCGACCCCAGCGTGCGCCGCGTGGTGGACCCCGCCACCCAGGCCACCAAGTCCACCAACAGCCCGTACAAGGGCTGCGAGCTGCCCGGCCAGGTCATGGCCACCTTCTACGGCGGCCGCGCCACCGTGCTGAACGGAGAGCTGCAGGTGGAGGCATGAGCAAGAGCGAGCTGGCGCTAGTTGTCCTCGAGGACGGTCGCGTCTTTCGCGGTCGTGCCTACGGGGCGCGTGGGCGCACCCTGGGCAAGATCTTCTTCTCCACCGGCATGACCGGCTACCAGGAAATCCTCACCGACCCGGCCAACTGCGGCCAGATCGCGGTGATGACCTTCCCGCACATCGGCAACACCGGCATGGGGGCCCCGGCCGGGGACCAGAACACCTGGGTGGCCGGGCTGGTAGTGCGCGACCCGGCTCGGCGCGCCGCGTGGCGCGGCGAGGAGGGTGAGCTGGAGGACGCGCTGAGCGAGGCCGGCGTGGTTGGTATCAGCCACGTCGACACCCGCGCACTGACCCGCCACCTGCGCGACAACGGCGCGATGCGCGCCGGCATCTTCTCCGGCGACGCGCTGCCCTCCCACAGCGAGGACCTCAGCCCCGCTGCTGTGGCCGTGCTGGTGGACGTGGTGCGCTCCCAGGCGCCGGTCAACGGCGCTGAGGCCGCCCACCAGGCCCGGGCCGCGCAGGCCCGCGTGATCGAGACGATCGGCGGGGACAGCGCGGCGAGCGCCCACCTAGTGGCGGTTGACCTGGGCGGCGCCGCAGGGGCCGCGCAGCACCTGGCCCAGCGCGGCGCGCGCGTAAGCGTGGTGGCACAGTCCGTCACCCTGGACCAGCTGCTGGCCCTGGCGCCGGACGGAGTGTTCTTCTCCGACGGCCCGGGCGAGGCGAGCAGCGCCGGCAGCGCCGTTGAGCTGGCGCGCGGCGTGCTGGACGCCGGCGTGCCCTTCCTCGGCACCGGCCTTGGCCACCAGCTGCTGGGCCGCGCCCTCGGGTACGGCACCTACAAGCTGTCCGACGGCCAGGCGGAGGCAAACGGCGACGCGGCGCCGGTCACGGCTGTGGACGCGCCCCTGACCGGGCTCTCCGTGGCCCCGCACGACGATGGGCGCTATGGCCGCGTGGAGGCCAGCCGGGTTTCGGTGGACGGCCGCGCGGTGGAGCAGCTGCGCGCGCTGGACGTGCCCGCCTTCTCCGTGCAGCAACATCGGGGCGCTGCGGCCGAGCCGCAGTACTCCGAGCACTTTGACCAGTTCTTGTCCCTCGTTGAGGCGCGGCGCGCCCAGGGTGGGGCCACCCCCAGCGTGAAGCAGGAGGGCTAATGCCGCGCCGTAGTGACATCAAATCCGTACTGGTGATCGGCTCCGGGCCGATCGTGATCGGTCAGGCCTGCGAGTTCGACTACTCGGGCACCCAGGCTTGCCGGGTGCTGCGCGAGGAGGGCGTGCGCGTCATCCTGGTCAACTCCAACCCGGCCACGATCATGACGGACCCGGACATCGCCGACGCCACGTACGTTGAGCCGATCACGGTGGAGGCCGTGGAGGCCATCATCGCCAAGGAACGCCCCGACGCCCTGCTGCCCACGCTGGGTGGCCAGACCGCCCTGAACACGGCGGTGGCGCTGGCCGAGGCCGGCGTGCTGGACAAGTACAACGTGGAGCTGATCGGTGCCCGCCTGGAGGCGATCAACGCCGGTGAGGACCGCGAGGAGTTCAAGGCCGTGGTGGAGCGCTGCGGCGCGGAGGTGGCCCGCTCGGCCATCGCCCACACGCTGGAGGAGTGCCACGCCGCCGTCGAGGAGCTGGGCTACCCGGTGGTGGTGCGCCCCTCCTTCACCATGGGTGGCCTGGGTTCGGGCATCGCGTTCAACGCGGAGGACCTGGACCGCATCGCCGGGGCCGGCCTGTACCACTCGCGCACCACCGAGGTGCTGCTGGAGGAGTCGATCCTGGGCTGGAAGGAGATCGAGCTCGAGCTGGTGCGCGACCCCGCCGACAACGCGGTGATGGTCTGCACCATCGAGAACGTGGACCCCGTGGGCGTGCACACCGGTGACTCCATCACCGTGGCCCCGGCCCTGACCCTGACGGACGCGGAGGTGCAAAACCTGCGCGACATCGGTATCGCGGTGATCCGCGAGGTGGGCGTGAACACCGGCGGCTGCAACATTCAGTTCGCCATTCACCCCACCACAGGGCGCGTGGTGGTCATCGAGATGAACCCGCGCGTCTCGCGTTCCTCCGCGCTGGCCTCCAAGGCCACGGGCTTCCCGATCGCCAAGATCGCGGCCCGCCTGGCGCTGGGCTACACGCTGGACGAGATCCAAAACGACATCACGGGCTCCACCCCGGCCTCCTTGGAGCCGGCCGTGGACTACGTGGTGGTCAAGGTGCCGCGCTTCGCGTTTGAGAAGTTCCCGGCGGCGGACCCGACCCTCACCACGGCGATGAAGTCCGTGGGCGAGGCGATGGCGCTGGGCCGCAACTTTGCCGAGGCGCTGGGCAAGGCCATGCGCTCCATCGACAAGAAGGACACCTGCTTCCACTGGCGCGGCCCGGCGCCGAGCCCGCAGGAGACGGCGCAGCTGCTGGAGGCGATCAAGACCCCCACGGAGGGGCGCCTGATCCAGGTGCAGCAGGCCATTCGTGGCGGAGCCACCCTGGAGCAGCTCTACGCCGCCACCGAGATCGCCCACTGGTTCTTGGACCAGCTGTTCCTGATCGACGAGGTGGCCCGCAAGGTGGCCGACGCCCCGGTGCTGACCCCGGCGGTGCTGCGCGAGGCCAAGGCCCACGGCCTGTCCGACGTGCAGATCGCGGAGATTCGTGGCCTGGAGGAGCGCACGGTGCGGGAGATCCGCCGCGCCTTCGCGGTGCGTCCCGTGTTCAAGACGGTGGACACCTGCGCGGCGAAGTACGAGGCCGCCACGCCCTACCACTACTCCTCCTACGACGAGGAGACGGAGGTGCGCCCGCGTGAGCGGGAGGCCGTGATCATCCTGGGCTCGGGCCCCAACCGGATCGGCCAGGGCATCGAGTTCGACTACTCGTGCGTGCACGCCACCTTCGCTCTGCGGGAGCGCTACGAGACCGTGATGGTCAACTGCAACCCTGAGACCGTCTCCACGGACTACGACATCTCCGACCGCCTCTATTTCGAGCCCCTCACCTTCGAGGACGTGATGGAGGTCTACGAGGCGGAGAAGGCGGCCGGCCCGGTGGCGGGCATGATCGTTCAGCTGGGCGGCCAGACGCCGCTATCGCTGGCGGCGCGCCTGAAGGAGGCCGGGGTGCCGATTCTGGGCACCACCCCGGAGGCGATCGCTGCTGCAGAGGACCGTGAGGCCTTTGGGGCGGTGCTGGAGGAGGCCAACCTGCCGAGCCCGGCCCACGGCACCGCCGTGAGCGACTCGCAGGCGCTCAGCGTGGCGGCGGCCGTTGGCTACCCGGTGCTGGTGCGTCCCAGCTTCGTGCTGGGTGGACGCGGCATGGAGATCGTTTACAGCGAGGACGGCCTGCGCGACTACCTGGCGCGTTCCGGCGACTGCTACGCGGCAGGCCCGCTGCTGATCGACCGCTTCCTGGACGACGCGGTGGAGATCGACGTCGACGCGCTCTATGACGGCCAGGACCTGTTCATCGGCGGAATCATGGAGCACATCGAGGAGGCCGGTATTCACTCCGGCGACTCCGCGTGTGTGCTGCCGCCCATGACGTTGTCGTCCGCGATCATCGAGCGGATCGCGGCCTCCACCCTGGCGATTGCTCGGGGCGTGGGCGTGCGCGGCCTGCTCAACATCCAGTTCGCGCTGGTCTCAGACGTCCTGTACGTGATCGAGGCCAACCCGCGTGCCTCGCGCACCGTCCCGTTCGTGGCCAAGGCCACCGGCACGGCCCTGGCGCAGGCGGCGGCCCGCGTCATGGCTGGCGAGACGATCGCGCAGCTGCGGGCCGAGGGCGTGCTGCCGGCCACGGACGCGCGCTTCACGGACCTGTCCGACCCGATCGCGGTGAAGGAGGCCGTGCTGCCCTTCAAGCGGTTCCGCACGGAGTCCGGCCGCGTGGTGGACACGGTGCTCGGCCCGGAGATGCGCTCCACCGGCGAGGTGATGGGCTTTGACGCCAACTTCCCGCTGGCGTTTGCCAAGTCCCAGCTGGCCTCCTACGGCGGCCTGCCCACCTCCGGCACGGTCTTCATCTCCATCGCAGACCGCGACAAGCGGCAGATCGCGCTGCCGGCCCGCCGCTTGCTGGAGCTGGGCTTCAAGATCCTGGCCACGGAGGGCACCGCCGTGGTGCTGCGCCGCAACGGCATCGACTGCGAAGTGGCGCGCAAGCACTCCGCCGGTCGCGGCGAAAACGGCGAGCCCACCATCGTGGAGCGGATCATCGCCGGCGAGGTGGACATGGTCATCAACACCCCGGCAGGCCAGGGCGCCCGCGCCGACGGCTACGAGATCCGTACCGCCACCACGGCGGCCGACCGCGCGATCATCACCACGGTGCAGCAGTTCGACGCGGCGGTGCAGGCGATCGACGCCGCCCGCGACGCCGAGCTGAAGGTGCGCTCCCTGCAGGAGTACGCCGCGGACCTGCGCGAGCGCCGCGCGAGGACGGAGGAGGCCAAGTGAGCGCCGCATTCGGTGACCGCCTGGCAGCCGCAGTTGCCGCCCACGGCCCCCTTTGCGTGGGCATCGACCCGCACGCCGGCCTGCTGGCGCAGTGGGGTCTGGACGACGACGCCGCCGGCGTGCGGAGTTTCGGCCTGACCGTGGTGGAGCAGTTGGCGGGCAAGGTGGCCGCCCTCAAGCCGCAGTCGGCCTTCTTCGAGCGCCACGGCTCGCGGGGCGTGGCGGCGCTGGAGGACGTGCTGGCCGCGGCCCGCGAGGCCGGCGTGCTGACCGTGCTGGATGTCAAGCGCGGCGACATCGGCTCCACCATGGGCGGCTACGCGGCCGCCTACCTGGACGACGCCAGCCCGCTGCGCGCCGACTCCATCACGCTCTCGCCCTACCTGGGCCTGGGCTCCTTGAACCCGGCCCTGGAGCTGGCCCGCCAGACCGGGCGCGGCGCCTTTGTGCTGGCCCTGACCTCCAACCCGGAGGGCGCCAGCGTGCAGCACGCCCGGACGGGGGAGCGCTCCGTGGCAGCGTCGATCGTGGCAGGCCTGGCGGAGTTGAACGACGCCGAGCGCGCCGAGGGCGCCACCTGGGGCAGCTTCGGTGTGGTGGTGGGAGCCACCATCGGGGAGGCGGCCCAGACCACCGGCACAGACCTGCCGGCCCTGCACGGCCCGATCCTGGCCCCCGGCGTGGGCGCCCAGGGTGCCGGCCCCGAGGACCTGCAGCGCGTCTTTGGTGCCGCCCTGCCCTACGTGCTGGCCTCCTCCTCGCGGGGAGTGCTCAAGCACGGCCCTGCCGGGTTGGCGCAGGCGGCCCAGGCGGAGGCAGCGGCAATGCGCGCTGTGGTGGCGCAGTCGGCAGGTGGGACGGCAACGTCGGCCACCCAGGCGGCAGGTGGGGCGGCAACGTCGGCCACCCAGACGGCAATCCAGGGAGGGGCAAAGTGAGCACGCAGGCACGCCTAGTGGTGCTGGCGGGCCCCACGGCGGTAGGCAAGGGCACCCTGGTGACCGAGCTGCGCCGCCGCCACCCGGACCTGTTCGTCTCGGTTTCGGCCACCACCCGCGCCCCGCGCCCGGGCGAGGAGGACGGGGTGCACTACCACTTCGTCACCCGGGAGCACTTCGAGGAGCTGGTGCGCGGCGGGCAGATGCTGGAGTGGGCGGAGGTGCACGGCGCCAACCTGTACGGCACCCCGCGCGGACCGGTGGAGGCCGAGCTTTCCGCCGGACGCAGCGCCCTGCTGGAAATCGACCTGGATGGGGCACGCCAGGTGCGCGCCGCCATGCCGGAGGCGCTGCTGGTGTTCGTGGTGCCGCCGTCGTGGGAGGAACTGGAGCGTCGCCTGGTGGGGCGCGGCACGGAGGGCGAGGAGGAACGCGCCCGCCGCCTAGCCACGGCCAAGGTGGAGCTGGCCGCCCGCGCAGAGTTCGACCGCGAGGTGGTCAACGACGACGTGGCGCGTGCCACCAGCGAGTTGGAGGAGATTCTGGGTCTGGCCCGGTAGGATTGCGCCCATGGCTGTGACTGGAACTGGTAAGGGCATTATTGAGCCGCCGATCGACGAGCTGCTCACGCAGGTGGAGTCCAAGTACGCGTTGGTGACGTACGCGGCGCGCCGCACCCGCCAGATCAACACCTACCACCAGCAGCTGGAGCACGGTCTGTTCGAGACCGTGGGTCCGCTGGTTGACTACCAGCCGGAGGACAAGCCCCTGTCCATCGCGCTGCGTGAGATCAACGCCGGTCTGCTGCGTCGCGTGGAGCGCAAGGAGCCCGTCGCTCCGGTGGCCCCGACAATGCCGGACTTCTCTTCCATCGAGGTGCCGGGCGTGACCGACCAGGTTGCGACCGACTTCAGCGCGGACTTCGCGGCTGACTTCGCCACCGACTTCGGTCAGGATGCCTGACAACACTAGCAGTGCCCTCCGTGGCCTCCGGATTGTTCTGGGGGTAACGGGGGGCATCGCTGCATATAAATCAGTTTTGCTGCTGCGCCTCTTCATGGAGGCGGGGCACCGGGTACGCGTGGTGCCCACCCGCAACGCGTTGCGCATGGTGGGGGAGGCCACTTTCGCCGCGCTGTCCCACGAGCCGGTGCGCACCGACGTGTTCGAGGACGCCGAGGGTGTGGACCACGTGCGCTTAGGGCAGGAGGCGGATTTGGTGGTGGTCGCCCCCGCCACCGCCGACTTCCTGGCACGCGCCGCGACCGGCCGCGCCGACGACCTGCTGGGCGCCGTGCTACTGACCGCTACCTGCCCGGTCCTGGTGGCGCCCGCCATGCACACCGAGATGTGGAACCACCCGGCCACGCAGGCCAACGTGGCGACCTTGCAGCAGCGCGGGGTGAACGTGCTGACGCCGGCCTCCGGGCGGTTGACCGGCAAGGATTCCGGGATCGGGCGCCTGCCTGACCCCGAGGCCATTTTCGCTGCGGCCATTGCATTGGTGGACGACGCTGCGCCGGCCGGTTTGGAACGTGCGGCCGGGCGCGGTGCGGCGGGGGCGTTGGTGGACGACGCTGCGCCGGCCAGTTCGGAAAGCGCGGCCGGGCGCGGTGCGGCAGGGGATTTGGCCGGTCGGCACGTGGTTATTAGCGCCGGGGGGACGCGCGAGGCGATAGACCCGGTGCGTTACCTAGCCAACTCCTCCACCGGCGTGATGGGCGTGGAGCTGGCGGCCGCTGCGGCGCGAGCTGGGGCGCGGGTGACGCTGGTGGCCGCGAACGTGGGCGCGGACCTGCTTGCGGGGCTGCCTGGCGAGGTGACCGTGGTGCCGGTGGTGAGCGCTGCTGATTTGCGCCAGGCGGTGCGGGCCGCCGCGAGCGGCGGCGGGGCTGGGCCGGTGGCGGACTGCGTCATCATGGCGGCAGCGGTGGCGGACTTTACGCCGCGCGAGCCGTTGGATGCCAAGCGCAAGCGTACGGACGCCGAGCGCGCCGGCGAGGGCGGCTGGTCCATCGAGTTGGTGCCCACGGTGGACGTGCTGGCGGAGCTCTCGCAGGATCCGCCGCTGGTCGGGGGAGTGCCCACGCGCCCGGCCCTGGTGGTGGGTTTCGCGGCGGAGACGGGCGACGAGCACGGCAGCGTGCTGGAATACGGCGCGCGCAAGGCGCGCTCCAAGGGCGCCGACCTGACGGTGGTGAACCGGGTGGGCGGTGGCGCCGGCTTTGGCGCCGTGGACACGCAGGTGTTCCTACTGGACGGGGCGGGCGGCAACGTCGGCCAGGCCAGCGGCAGCAAGGCGCAGGTGGCGGCAGCGATCGTAGAAGCAGTAGCGGCGCGGCTGAGCTAGCCGCCTGGCTCGAAAAACGTGTAGAAGGGGCCCTTCAGGGTGATATTGTGGGCGCATGACGTTGCTGCGCTTCTCTGTCCGCAACCACAAGAGCATCCGTGACGAGGTCGAGATCGACTTAACTCGACCGTCACTAAAGACGCTCCTGCCCAAGGACGGCGATTGGGGGACCTCCATTTACCCGCTTGCCGGGATCTTCGGCGGCAATGCCACGGGCAAGTCGGCGATTCTGGACGCCTTCCGATACGCCTACACCGCGATCGTGCTTTCTGCTACCGAGTGGCAAGCCTCCAAGAACATGGTGCGTGCCCCCTTCAAACTCGATGCTGAATCCCAGGAATCCTCGAGCCTGTACGAGCTTGACGTGGTTATCGATGGACGACGCTACCTGTACGGTTTCGAGGTCGACCGAGACGGAATCAGGCGCGAGTGGATGCGCGAAGTCACCTCGCGTTGGCGTACTTTGCTCGAACGGGACCGGGAAGAGAGCGTTCTCAGCTTCCACCAGAGCCTAGGTGGGAAGATCAAGGTAACGGCCAGGGAACTGGTGCTTAGCCGTGCACTGTTGTTGGAGGATTCCCCACTCAAGAGCTTCGCCCGCAAGCTCCTGGCAGGGTTTGACGTTGTCCTAGTGAAGGACTCACACCGTGCCGCACGGTTAAGGCGCCTAACAGACCTCCTCGTGGACGGCGACGTCACTTTCAGCGACCTGGAAGCGCTGCTGCGAGTCGCAGACATCGGCGTGACGAAGGTCAGGGTTGAGGAGAGGAACGTCCCGGAACGGATACGCCTGGCAATCTCACGACTCCGGCGTGAACTTGACGGCGACGCTCAGCGGGATCACGAATCTGTGCGGGAACCAGCTGAGGAAGTCAAAGAGGAGGAGCTGACCGAAGACGTCGCGGAACAGGTTGCCAGGCGGCTCGTCTTCTCCCATCGTGGCAGTGGTGAGGATTGCCCAGAGTTCTCCGTCCAAGAGGAAAGCGACGGCACCATCGCCTGGCTCGCGATTGCGGTGCCCGCGCTGCAGGTTTTGCGGCGGGGTGGCCTGCTGCTGGTCGATGAGATCGACGCAAGCCTTCACCCGCACCTGCTGGATGTGCTGCTCGGTGCGTTCGCGGACCCATGCGTCAACACTCGGCACGCGCAGCTGATTTTCACCAGCCACGAGTCATACGTGCTTTCACCACTTAGCGATGTCCGGCTGGAGCCGGAGCAGGTTTGGTTCACCGACAAGACTGTAGAGGGCGTGACAGAGTTGACGTGCCTGGCTGATTTCCCCAAGCATCCAGACGCCAACGTTGCAAAGCGTTACCTCACGGGCCGGTACGGTGGAACTCCGCGACTTTCGCCCAGCTTGTTCGCTGCGCTTATCGATTCTCGGCAAGCGGAGGAATGATGGCGGGAATGCGGCGAGAACGCAAGGCCAGGCCAGCGCGGCAACTTGCGCGGCGCATCCTTGTTGTCACAGAGGGGCTGCGTACCGAGCCCCAGTAAGTCGAGGGGCTCAACGACTACCTACGCAGCAGAGGGACTACTACTACGGTCAAGTCCGTTCCAGTAGGAAAAGACCCGCTCAAGGTTGTGCAGAAATGCATTGAGTTCCGGGACAACGCCGCACGGAGAGGCAAGGAATTTGACGAGTGCGTTTGCCTGGTAGACGTCGATCAACACCGGACGCTGGCCTCTGCGATTCATTTCGCTCAACGGGAGAAGATCAGCCTGCTGATTTCGAATCTGAAGTTTGAAGTCTGGCTGCGCTGGCACGTCGAAGACAGGCGGTCGGCTCTGACCTCGACACAGCTAGACGACTGCGTAGAGCGCTTGGGGCTCGTGAAGAACAAGGTGCTTTCGTCAACCTTCCCGTTCGGCGCGGTGGAAGCCGCATGCAAGATCGCTCGTACTGTTGACAGCGAGATGCGACCGGGGCGGCAGGGGCCAGATCCGTCATCGGCGCTGCCGATCCTGGTAGACCTCATGCGCAGCGCATAGGAAACCAGCCAACTAGTAGGGGCGGCCAGAGGGGACGTAGGCGAGGACAGTGGCAGCAAGGCGCAGGCGGCGGCAGCGATCGTGGAAGCAGTAGCGGCGCGTCTGCTGGCCTCCTAGTCCAAGAGGCGCGAACCTATTGCGTGGCCGACGTTGCCGATTGCGTTGTCCAGTGCAGAAGGGGAGAAACCGCCGTGTCCGAACTTATGAACCGTTGGTCACGCCAGGATTGGGACGGTTACGATCCCGGCATATCGGTTGACGACTGGCTGGCGCTGCTGCACGACGAGAGAGTCTTTACGCGGTCGAGCTTGGAGATCGTCGCGCGGATCAAGGATTCTGGCGGGGAGTCCTCCTGCAAGCTTCTGGAGCAGAAGTACGGGGGCACGTACCAAACCTATAAAACACGTAGCACTTCGTTAGCTAGACGAGTCGCACAGGAGACCTTATGCCCCGTGCCAGTGCGGAAAGACGGTAGAACTCAGTGGTGGCGTGTGCTCTACATCGGCAGGGACGCGGAAAAGGACGAAGTGGGCAGCTTCATCTGGCGGCTGCGCCCGGAGCTGCTGGCAGCGCTCGACCGATTCGACACCTCCGAGGTTGCTCTTTATGTGTCTAACGAACCCAACGGAGAAGAGGAGCCCTTGGACCGCGAACGGCACTATTGGTGGCTGAACGCTAACCCCCGGAAGTGGAGCTTTGCCGATATTGCTGTGGGCGAGGAACAGAGCTACACGCTCTACAACGAGCGCGGAAACAAGCGCCGCATCCACCAGCACTTCCTGGACGCCCGAGCGGGTGACCTTGTTATCGGCTACGAATCGACGCCGGTGAAGCAGATTGTGGCGCTGGGGCGCATCGTGGCGGAGCAAGACGGGGAAGAATTGCGGTTTGGAAAGACCGAGGGGCTTCCCACTCCCATCGACTACGAGGTCTTCGCTGCGTGCCAGGAACTGAGGGAGATGGAGTTCCTCAAGAATCCGATGGGCAGCCTGTTTAAATTGACGCCCGAGGAGTACGACTTCCTGCTGGACCTCATCCGTGAGGAGAATCCGGCCCCGGAAGAAAAGGTAGCGGCCAGGTACTCACGAGCCGACTTCCTGGCCGAGGTCTTCATGACCGAGGACCGTTACGACCAGCTCGTCTCTGTGTTGGGGCACAAGAAGAACATCATCCTTCAGGGCGCGCCGGGCGTCGGGAAGACGTTTGCCGCCAGGCGGCTTGCCTGGTCACTGATGGGGGAGAAGGACGACACCCGCATCGAGTTCGTCCAGTTCCACCAGAACTACTCCTACGAGGACTTCATGCTGGGGTACAAGCCCCAGGGTGAGGGCTTCGAGCTGCAGTACGGCGTCTTCTACCGGTTCTGCCAGCGCGCAGCCAACCAGCCGGACAAGGACTTCTTCTTCATCATTGACGAGATCAACCGAGGTAACCTCTCAAAGATATTCGGTGAACTGCTCATGCTGATCGAGCGGGACTACCGGGGGCACAAGGCAACCCTGGCGTACAACGGCATGACCTTCAGTGTGCCGGCCAACCTCCGCATCATCGGAATGATGAACACGGCCGATCGTTCTTTGGCACTGATCGACTACGCACTGCGCCGACGCTTCAGCTTCTTCGAGATCGAGCCCGGCTTCGACTCAAAGGGATTTACCTCCCTGCGCAAGGCGCTCGCGAGCGCGGAGTTTGACCGTCTGGTGGGGGTAGTGAAGGAGCTCAACACGGCCATCGGCAAGGACAAGTCGCTGGGGCGAGGATTCTGCATAGGCCACAGCTACTTCTGCGGTCGGCCAGAGGCTACCGAGAAGTGGCTGACGGAGGTGGTCGACTACGACCTCGCGCCGATGCTGCGGGAGTACTGGTTCGACGACGAAGACAAGGCGGAGAGCTGGATCCGTAAGCTCCACGAGGTGCTAAAGCCGTGATCAAGGACAAGAGCATATTCATCAAGAACGTGTTCTATATGCTCTCCTACGCCTTACAGGACCTACGCCCCGACCGCGAGGAGGACGTTGCGGGCGAGGAGTTCGAACACATCCACGATCTCTTCGCGGCGATCCTGGCCATGGGCATTACCCGCCAGCTAAAGCGGGGACTGCACCGCGAGTACCTGAGCCACACCGAGGACCTTGGCACCCTGCGGGGAAAGATCGACCTACCTGGCACGGTGCGCAATCGTCTGGCCCGCCGGCAGAGTCTTTCGTGCGAGTACGACGAGCTCAGCGTGGACCACCTGATGAATCGGGTGCTCAAGACCACCGCGATAGTCCTGCTGCGGCATGGCGCGGTAAGCGAGCAGCGGCGCGACGAGCTGCGCAGGCCCCTGCTGTTTCTGACCGAAGTGACGGAGGTAGATCCCGCCTCGATCCGGTGGGCATCGATCCGCTTCACTCGCAACACGCAGAGCTATCGAATCCTGCTGTCCATCTGCCAGCTGGTGCTGGAGGGCATGCTGCAGACCACCGAGCGTGGCGAGTTGCGGCTCATGAGCTTCCTGAAACCAAAGAACATGGCCCGGCTGTTTGAGAAGTTCATCTTGGAGTACTACGCAGCCGAATGCCGACTGGCCAGGGCGAGCTCGCCGCAGATCAAGTGGGCGCTGGACGACGGGGTGGGCACGATGCTTCCCACCATGCAGAGCGACATAGTGCTCAGCCGGGACAACTGTTTCCTGATCATCGACGCGAAGTACTACTCGCGCTCCACGCAGGCGCGGTGGGGTAAGCACACCATCCTCTCGCAGAACCTCTATCAAATCTTCGCCTACGTGAAGAACAAGGAAGCCGAGCTGGCAGCCAAGGGAGTGCCCCACACGGTCTCCGGCATGCTGCTCTACGCCAAAACCGATCAAGACGTGCAGCCCGACGGTGACTACCAGATGAGCGGAAACCAGATCGCGGTGCGCGCACTAGACCTGGGTAAACCCTTTGCCGAGATCAGGGCTCAGCTGGACGCGATCGCTGCCGCGCATTTCAGCTAGGGCCCCGCAACGAATGCGGGGGTGGATGACCGGCGGTGGCCAGATCCGTCATTCGTGCGGCCGATCCTGGTTGATCTCATGGGCGGCGCTTAGGGCGTCAGCCGACTAGCAGGGGCGGCCAGAGGGGACGTCGGCGGGCCTCCACGGTAGCGGAAGGCCTGCCGGTGAGGTTCGGTTCTCCCGACGGACCTGCGCAAACGACTGTGCACTTTCCCTACCTGTCGAGGGGTTATGCGACCTGTTGAGGGTTTAGTGGACCGAACCCTTGTTGTTGGACAGTCCTGGTCTTGGGAGGGATTGTGTCGATAGAGGAGCGTTTTCAGCGTCGGTTGATGGTGCTGGATTTGTATGAGCAGGGCTTGCGGGTTAGTCAGTGTGCTGCGCGTGCGGGCGTGTCGTATGAGACAGCACGCCGGATTTGTCGGGAAGCTGATCGTGATGGTTTTGACCTAGCCCGTCAAGAACGCGTGCCGCGTTTCTGGCCGGTAGAATTAAAGACCGAGATCGGGATGAGATGGCTTGCTGGTGAAAACGCGGGCAAACTCACTCGCGAGTACGGACTACCGGCCGGTTCTTACCCGATCATTTTCGGACGCTGGCTAGAGGACAGAAAAATGGTCGACCCTGAAACAAGCGCTAAAGCCGCATACGAGCGCATTAACCGCGCCCAGAAAGCAGGATACCGATTCGAGCATTGGGGTAAATGGCTGCAAGAAATGCGCCACCACATCGAAACAGCCAAGGCTCAAGCCCCCAACGAAGAAAAACGCCAGGCTTTGGACGCGCTACACGTGGAGCTGCTGGAAAAATCTTGTGCTTTGAGGGATGAGGTTGATACGTGGCAAGAGCTCTTGATCCTCTTGGTCACTACCCTCAAAGCCATACACCCGGTATCAAGACTGTGCGCGATCGTGGGGCTTGCTCGCTCGACCTACTACTGGGCCCGGAAACGCTCGAACCAGCCCAACCCGGACCTAGAGGTAGTCAAGGCAGCCTTTGACTACGCCCAAGGCCGCTATGGGTGTCGGCGCATCACCGCGTTGATCGCTCAGGGCTTTGGCAACTACCCACCCCAGGTGTTCAACCACAAGAAGGTCGCCAGACTGATGAGGATGGCCGGACTGAAGGGGGCCTGCCCGCGTCGTAAGCACTACCGTTCGTTTGCTGGCACTCAAGCCAAAATCCCTAACCGTCTCCAACGTCGGTTCCATGCCGACAAGCCCGGTAAATGCCTGGTCACTGATATCACCCAGATTTCCTGGGCGGGCTCCTGGTACTACTTCTCGCCCTTGCTAGACCTGTACAACAACGAGATCGTGGCCTGGCAGCTAGGCAAAAGCGCCACCACACAACTAGTTACCAACATGATCAAACAGTATGCCCAAAAAGCAGACTTGACCGGGACAGTGATCCACACCGACCAAGGCGGGCAATACTTCTCATACGACTACCGCGAGCTGATTGAATCCCTAGGCGCTTGCCAGTCAATGTCTCGTAAAGGCAACTGCTTGGACAATTCCCCCGCCGAAGCATTCTTCGCCCGCCTGAAAACCGAACTAAACCTCAACTCAAACCCCCACGACGACTATGAAAGCCTGGAGGAACTAATCAGCCAATACATCACATGGTGGAACGAAGAACGAATCGTAAGCAAACTACACACAAGTCCGGTAAACTACCGGCAACAACACTACAAACTCACTGTCTAACAAACAGGGGTCAGTCCATAGTGCACCTTTCGAGGGGTTACCGGGTCGGGTAACCCCTCGAAAGGTCGCATAAAGGCTCAAGAGGTGCACTAAGTGCTCGGGAGGTGCATTAACTGCTCAATCGTTTGCGCACGCCCGAGCGGACTACGGCCCATTCGGTGGCATCGGTGCCGCCCGCCCCATCTGCTGCCGAACGCACCTGCCGCCCACCGCACGTGCCCCGGCGAGGGCACCCACACTCCGCCCCGCCTGCTGCGAACGGCAAAAGAGCGCGGGCCGCGCGGATGAACGACCGCGCGGCCCGCACCAGACCTCTGGGAAACCTCAGTGGGCCACCTTTTCTGCACGTGCGGCATACCACTGGCTCAGGCCCACGAACACGGCCCCGCCCACGATGTTGCCGAGCAGCACCACGCTGAGGTTGCGCCCGGCCTCCGCCCAGGTGGCGTGGTCCACGCCGTGGAACAGGCCCAGGGAGAAGGTGGTCATGTTGGCCACGACGTGCTCCATGCCGGAGGCCACGAAGGCGGCCATGCCCCAGGCCATGAGGATCATCTTGGCGACGTCGCTCTTGGTGCGGGTCACGGCCCACATCGCCACGCAAACCAGGACGTTACACAGGATGGCGCGGAAGAACAGCGCCGTGGTGGTCTTGTGGGTCTTGGCGGCCACCAGGGCGGCGAGCGCCTGCCCGGGCACGGCCTGCGAGTCCATGATGCCCGAGCCCAGCACGATGGCGGAGAGCACCATCGCACCGGCCAGGTTGCCCAGCACCATGAGCGCGAACGCGCGGGCGGCCGGCCCCAGCGCCACCTTCTTCTCTAGGAGGCCGACGGGCAGGATCATCATGGCCGACGTCGCCAACTCGCCGCCCGCGAAGACGCACATGATGAGGCCGATGCCGAAGATGCCGCCCTCGACCAGGGAGGCGAAGGGAGAACCTGCCATCCGCAGGGGCCCACCGGCGGTGAGCATGAAGATGTCTGCCAGGCCGATGAACGTGCCGGCCATCATCGCGGCTACGAAGTAGGGCAGGACCGCCGCCGATGCATTGGCCTTGTGGTTGGCTGCCGCCACCTGGGCGGAAATGTTCTCAATCTGCGTCAACACAGTCAGCAATTGTCCAGCCTGGACGGAAGCTGAAAGCGGGACCTTTGGAAGGGGAACGCCGCACCACTATGCCGCGCCGCGCCGCCACGACCGCCCCGCCCCGCGCAGCTCTGCCGTGCCCGCGCCGCACCGCCACGACCGTCCCGGGCGAGGGGCGGCGGGCGGAACGTCGTCCACGCAAGGCCACCGCGCTCAGCCGTCAACCCCCTAGGGGCGGCCGCTTAGTGACCAGTACCAATGTGTACCTTGGCCTGGCAGGCGCCTAGACTTGCCGGGTGACTAATACGCCGCTACAGCTTTTTACCTCTGAATCCGTTACTGAAGGACACCCGGACAAGGTCTGTGACCGCATCTCTGACGCGATCCTGGACGCGATCCTGGCGGCCGACCCGCTGGCCCGCGTGGCCGTGGAGACGCTGGTGACGAACGGTTTGGTGCACGTGGTTGGCGAGATCACCACCGATGCCTACGTGGATATCCAGGCGATTGTGCGCCAGACAGTCAACGAGATTGGCTACACCTCCTCCAAGATCGGTTTTGATGGCAACTCGTGTGGCGTGGCGGTGTCGATCTCGTCGCAGTCGCCGGAGATAGCGCAGGGCGTGAACTCGTCGCTGGAGAGCCGGGGCGGGCAGGACGTGGACGCCTACGACCGGCAGGGCGCCGGCGACCAGGGCCTCATGTTCGGTTACGCCACGAATGAGACGCCCAGTTTCATGCCGCTGCCGATTCACCTGGCTCACCGCCTGGCCGAGCGCCTGACCCAGGTCCGTAAGGAGAACCTGGTGGCGGGCCTGCGCCCGGACGGCAAGACGCAGGTGACGATCGGTTACCAGGACGGCCAGGCGCGCTCGGTGGAGGCGATCGTGGTCTCCACGCAGCACGACCCGAGCGCCACGCAGGAGTACCTGCGCGAGCAGATCGAGCGCTACGTGATCGCCCCGACGCTGGCTACCGAGCCGGGCCTGGAGGGCCTGGTGGTGGAGCCGAAGATTTACGTCAACCCGTCCGGTTCGTTCGTGGTGGGCGGCCCGATGGGCGATGCCGGCCTGACCGGTCGCAAGATCATCGTGGACACCTACGGCGGCATGGCCCGTCACGGCGGCGGCGCGTTCTCGGGGAAAGACCCGTCGAAGGTGGACCGCTCTGCGGCGTACGCGACGCGCTGGGTGGCGAAGAACATCGTGGCCGCCGGCCTGGCCGACCGCTGCGAGGTGCAGGTTGCCTACGCGATCGGCAAGGCCCGCCCGGTGGGTATCAACATCGAGACCTTCGGCACCGCCCACGTGGATGAGGCCGTGCTGCGCGCCGCCGTGGACCAGGTGTTCGACCTGCGCCCGGCCGCCATCATCGAGCGCCTGGGGCTGCGCGCCCCGATCTACAGCGCCACCTCCGCCTACGGCCACTTTGGCCGCGACCTGGAGCAGTTCTCCTGGGAGCGCGTCGACCGCGTGGAGGAGCTGCGCGCTGCGGCCGGCCTCTGACCGGTCTAGTTGAGGGCGGCCGCCTGGCACATGGGTTGCGGGGCGGCCGCCTTCTTTTGTGCCCGCCGGGCGGTTTGGGGGAGGTGGCCGACGTTGCCGCCCGGCCTGTTTGAGAGCGCGGCCGGAGGCTAGCCGGCGATCTCGCGGATGGCGTTCGCCACGAGCTCGGGGGCGGAGATCGGCATGTTGTGGGTGGCGCCGGCGGCGGTGCGTAGCTGCGCGTTGGGGTGCTTTAGCGCGGCCTCGAGGTGGGCGACGTTGATCGCGTCGCGGGTGTGGGCGGACTCGCCCTTCATGGTGGCGCCGGCGGTCATGAGGAGGGTGGGGACGTTCGGTTGCTCGGCTTGGTGACGGGCCAGTTGCTCTAGGCCGTCGCGCAGGTTGCGCAGCTCGGCGGCGAACTCGCGAGAGGCGGCGAAGGTGGTGGAGGCGCGCAGGGCGGGGGTGTAGTCGAGCGGGCCCAGGGGCTTAAGAAGGGGACGAATCAGCAGGGGGAGTAGCCCCAGGTAGCCGAGCACGCGCACGGCGACGCGCTGGAGCTTAAGGGCGGTGGGGCGGAAGAACTCGATGAGGTGCTCATCGGTCGGGTCCAGCAGCACCATGCCGCGCACACGGCCGAGGTTTGGGGCGTTGGCCTGGCACCAGTTGCGCACGATCGGGCCGCCCCAGCTGTGGCCCACCAGGGTGAGGCAGTCGTAGTCCTGGGCGGCGATGACGGCGGCGAGGTCGCCACTTTGCCGATCCAGGCTGCGTTCAGCCGTATCGCGGGTGGAGGCACCGATGCCGGCGCGGTCGTAGGCCAGCACGCGGTATGCACGGGAAAGCAGGCGCATCACTGGGGCCCAGTAGCGGGCGCTCATGCCCATGCCGGCCTCTAGGACGATGAGCTGCCCGCCGTGACCCATGGAAATTGTGGACAGGCGGCGCCCGTCCGGGGTGGGGACGAAACTGGTCTCGGGTTCGAAAATCGCCATTTTGCTCAGGATTTCGACTCGGGGAACAACCTGGTGTCGAGTCTATGTGGCGGGTATCGCGGGAAAGAGGGGAAGCAATTTAGATAGGGGCGCATAAGTTCCTTTTCGGCTGCGCGGTCGTGGTGGCGGCGGGTGTGACGGCGGTGCGGGAGTGGGTGTGGTGGTGGTCGGGGTGGGAGTGGCGATGGTCGGGGTGCGTTGGGTGTGTAGGGCGCCTGGGCGTTCCCAGAAATGTTGGTGGGCTTCGGTAGGCTGCCTGCAAAAGGCCGCACACGGTGAATCGGGTCGAGGCGAAGCGAGGGGAGGTGGCGCGGTGAGCGAGGAGGCTTCGCTGTTCGAGCTGCCGGAGGCGCCGCCAGCGCCCGTGGCTTCGCGCCTGGCCCAGCCGGTGGCGCGTGTGCTGCTGCAGGTGCCGCTGCCGCACCTTAATCAGAGCCTGGATTACCTGGTGCCGGAGAAGTGGGACGCGCAGGCCCAGCCGGGTGTGCGCGTGGTGGTCACGCTGGCCGGGCGCAAAGTGGACGGTTACGTGATCGAGCGCGCCACGGAGTCCAAACACCACCGGCTGGCCGAGCTGGTCAAGGTGGTCTCCCCGGTGCCGGTTTTGAGGCCGGAGGTGCTGGCGTTGGCGCAGGCGATGGCGCTGCGAAACGCCGGTGCGGTGGACGACGTTCTGCGCCACGCCATCCCGCCCCGCCACGCCCGCGCGGAGAAGGCGGTACTAAAGGATCGCGCCGAGGATCCTGCGGGTGGTACGGAGGCTGCGGCGGCCGATGAGGAGACCGGGACCGTAGCGGGCGATGTGGGAACTGCGGTGGGCGAAGCCGGGGTTGTGGCCGGCGAGGTAGCGACTGTGGAAGGCACGGCGGGCGACGAAGCGCGGGCGGAAGAAGCGGTTGCGGCGCTTGAGGGTGGGCTGAGCGAGTACCCGGGCGGGGCGGCGTTCCTGCGGCACCTGGCCGCCGGGGAAGCTCCCCGGGCGGTGCACTGCACCCTGCCGCGCCCGGACTTAGAGGCCGGGTGGGTGCGGCCGCTGCTGGAGGCGGCCGCAGCAGCGCACCGGGCGGGACGGGGCGTGATCCTGTGCCTGCCCACCACGCGGCTGCTGCAGGAGGCGGCGAGCGCGTGGGCGCAGCTGTACTCGGAGCTGGAGGAGCCGGAGCTGTGGCAGGAAGGGCCCTCCGAGCAGCGCTACGGCATGTTCATGCGAATCCTGCTGGGCAAGTCCAACCTGGTGTTTGGGCTGCGCGGGGCGGTGTTCGCGCCGGTGCAAAACCTGGGCCTGCTGGCGCAGTGGGACGACGGCGATGATCACTACCAGGATCCTTCCGCCCCCTACTGGAACACGCGCACGGTGCTGGCGCAGCGGGCGGGCCTGGAGGGTTGCGCGGTGCTGCTAAGCGGGTACTCGCGCAGCGTGGAGGCACAGTCCCTGGTCGAGCAGGGCTGGGCGGTGAACCTGGAGGCCGACCGGCAGGAGCGCCGCGCCCGCACCGCGCGGGTGAGGGTACTCGATGAGGTGGACCAGGCGCGCGACGGCAAGGCGGGCCACTCCCGCTTCCCGCCGCCGGCCCACGCGGTGGTGGCGCACGGCCTGCAGAAGGGCCCGGTGCTGGTGGTGGCCAACCGGGCCGGGTACGTGGAAGCGTTGTTGTGCGACTCGTGTGAGGCGCCGGCGCGGTGCGGCAGGTGCGAGGGGCCGCTCCGCCTGCCCGCAGGCGTGCCCGAGCCGCGTTGCTCCTGGTGCGATCAGCCGCAGCGCTTTACGTGTGCCAAGTGCGGGCACGTGCGGCTGCGCGCGGGGCGGATCGGCGTGAACCGCCTGGGGGAGGAGCTGGGGCGCGCCTTCCCGAACGTGCCGGTGCTGATCTCTGGTTCGCGCAGCGACGGCGGCGTGGTGGAGGCGGTGGATGCCCGGCCAAGGTTGGTGGTGGCCACGCCGGGGGCGGAGCCGCGCGCGGAGGGCGGCTATAGGGCCGTGGTGTTGCTGGATCCGACCATGATCGCGGCGCGTCCGGAGCTGTGGGCGCCGGGGGAGGCGCTGCGGCGTTGGCTGGCGGCGGCGAGCCTGGCGGCGCCGGGCGGGCAGGTGTTGCTCACGGCCGGGGCGCCGCAGAACTTGAACCAGGCGTTGGTGCGGTGGGACCCGGTGGGGTTCGCGTCCGCCCAGCTGGCTGAGCGGGTGGAGTTGGCCTACCCGCCGGCGGTGCGGATGGCGTTGCTGAGCGCGGAGGCGCGCGAGCTGCGTGGCGCGTTGGCCCAGCTCAAGCTGCCCGAGGGGGCCGAGCTGCTGGGGCCTTTCGATCACGAGGACGGCTGGGCGCGCGCGATAGTCCGCGCGCCGTTGGCGCGCGGGGGCGCGCTATCGCGCGCCCTGCTGGACCTGGCGGGCCTGCGCTCGGCCAAGCGTCAACCGCTCCAGATCCGCCTGGACCCGACCGAGCTTTGGTAACTCCACCTGTTCGAGCCACCTCACGGGCCGGCTACACCATGGAACCCTCGATGACGCGGCTGAGATCCTAAGCAGTTGCAACATCGCTTCAATACGCACCGACTAATGTCCTCAGCTCCAGAAGTAGAGAACTAAATAGAAGGCATCCAGGAGGCGCTACTCAACCAAGGCGACGCGATGGCTCTACAAGTCTAAGAGGAGTCACAAGCAGCCTTACCAGACATCTGCGCCTCCTGGTAGGGCAACACAACAAGTTATACAACCTAATCTTTGCTATCGACACGGGTAGCTGCAGTTGGGTAGTCTACGCCTGAACTGTACAAACGTTGCATGTGAACTGGGAACACGGTGGACGAAATGCTCGATTGGTGTCTTATAGGTGTATCAGCACAACCAAGAACTCATTCAACACCAAGTCCCTCAGTGGACGTATCAAGTGGGGCAGTCGACGGCGGTGCAGAAGCTGCCGAACAGATTGCGAATAATCCCATTCTCTCATTCGTGCTGAGCGTTACCCCTTGGATCGTCGGGCTAGGTTTACTTGCTGCATTGGGCATAGCAGTGTGGTGGTGGAAGACTCGACGAGAGCAGGAAGGACTTAGTGGCCTTTTTGACAAGATTGTAAAGGGCTTGCTAGGAAATAGGCAGCAAGTCGGAAGAATCACTAAGCTTGATACCTCGGTGGTACAAATCAATCCGAGTGACCTGAGCGATATTAGGAGGTTCGGAGAAGACCTCTTCAAAAAAGAGCTCGAGAACAAGGTTCGGAACCGCGCGCGGGTAAAGGGGTGGATTCTTCCTGAGGGCGAAAGATTGTTCTCCTTCCAGGATGACCAGACTCTCGGGCGAGGCACAGTAGTTGTGCATGACGCTCGACGTTTATTGCGTGGCGCAGATGAGCGCGAGCGCGAAGCGTTGAGACAATCAATGTATGTAGATCCAACAGCTGATCTTCAGCCCGGTATTGGACTTACTGAAAACGATGGTAATGGATCAGTGAGCTACCCCCAAGGAGCCCGTAGCGATACTGGTTGGAGGTTGCAATTCTGTCGCGGGGAAAACGTTCTACGAGAGTTTCCGATTGTCGGTAGTCTCGAGATTGGGCGAGTGGACGTATACCGCTGGTTGAAGACACCCGCGGCAATGTCCAGGAAGCAGTTTGTGATCGAAATTAGTGGGGAGGTGCCAACCATCTTCAATCTTAGCGGAAACGGCACCCTAGTTAATCAAGCCGGCTTTAATAACGGTCGACAGTTGATTGCTGACGACATAATTACCGTACCCGCTCTAAACCCCGACGGCTTTTACTTCGTGTTGACGAAGATTGCCTAGCCGGAATTCCAAAGCACTTTGGCATTGTTGAGAGAATGAATATTAGTGAGCGATGATGAATTCACGTCACCCTGTTCCTGACTACGGACAGCTTGATGAGATAGGAAGCCAAAGGCGTGGTTTGAGGCGACCGGACGGAGCCGGGACATCGCGAAATGGCGACGATAATGATTCGAGCGAAGCGATACTCAATGCGCTCACTGCACCGTTATCGAACGGTCATTATTTGCACCAACCGGCGCCGCAGAACGTTACCGGCCCTTTTGGTGCAGAGGAAGAAACCGCTCCGTACTTGGTTAGTACACTTGAACGGGATTCAACGCCAGTACCAGAATCGGCCCCAATCTGGAGTCGTGACCTCACTGGAATTCTAACGCCTGAGAAAATTGCGCAATGGCTTCGGAATACCAGAGAACCGTTTTCAACGTCAAAAGCGTATAGAGAAGGTACGAGGAGGTTCGAAAAGGTCGTGTACGAGGAGTTTGCGTTCAAACTCCGAGTATATAGTTCCAAATCCGTCATAGTGGGCGGCGAAGCTGCTGTGGCTAAGGTGCAAATTATCGAGCCTGCGAAGTTTGACAAACTATACGCGTTGAGAGTGCTCTCAACTGCCACAGCGAACGGAACACCGCTCTCCAAAGAGGACATTAACCACAGGCGATCTATTACTACTGGCATTGCAACCCTTGCTACCGAACAGTCGTACGATTACCCGTCATTGTTTAAAAATGTCGCTAATGTGGACATTGTGATCGGCGGAGAGGGTGGCGACGTAAGATTACAAGCAGAAATTCAGGAATGGGAGACACCCCTAAGTCATTATCTTAGAGAGCGTGGCAGTTTTAAAGCGGATGAAATAGTTAAGCTCATTTCGCCGATGCTTCACACTAGTTACAACCTCTTTACTGAACATGGGATTATCCATTCCGATATCACCTTCAACAATGTCTATGTCGTTGATGGGCAGCTTAAGCTGAATGATTTCACATCCGCAGTCGTGCTGCGCGAGGGTAGAACCGCGGAGTTCGATAAGGGGCGTGGCGTTCGTCAGCTAATGCCTCCTGAGTGGCGATCAGTTGACGGACCCGTTGTGCAGTACACCAAAAAAATCGATTGTTGGTACTACGGTAACCTAATTTTTGCCATGGCTACCGGAAAGCCTTGTGTGTGGAACGACGATCGTACAGCGCGACTTGACGATCTCGAACATCTCCCAGAGAAACTGCGCGAAGTTGTAGAAAGTTTGACTGCGTTGGATCCGGACGCAAGGCCCGATCTGGACTGGGTGTACGAGAAGCTGAACGGGGAGCGTGTGCCACAAATAACTCAGACGCGTACCCCATCCACGGTATCAGAGGATTCTAATCCTGGCACGATTATGACTGCCTCTCCAACAAACGAAGACGTTGTTTCGGCAAACAATGTTGAAGATCGTTCAATTGAAGCGGAACACCACGGAGCCGCGAACAGCGAGCCAAGCGTAAGTGTGGTTCGGGCAAAGAAACTGGTGCAGCTTCCAGACCTATCTGAAGTATTCAGAGTGAGCGATTTGTCGTTTCTTCGACAACAGTGGGAGGAACTTGACTCCGACGATGGAATGACTGGTCCCGGCCAAAAACAGGTGCAGCGGATTGCGCGAAAACGGCTTTCCGCAGCGCTTATGGGCGTGGAGAGGGACACGTTTGCAAGGTTTAGAAGCGAACAGACCTTCCTTAAACTGTTCAAGATGCTGATGGTTGTCGTCGCGACAATCGGCTCTTTCTCAATGTATGTGCTCTTATCCGAGGGGATTTTTGCCGAATATCAAATAGACGGAACTAGGATTAGTAATGCGTGGTGGCGTAACGTATTGTTTGTGGGAATCGGAATGTTGTGGGGGGCATTCATTTTCCTGCAGGACAGGATATTTATAATCCAGTCCCAGCGTGGACGTATTGCCTGGTGGGGTGGTTTAATCAGATTCGCGCTGGCGCTCGTGGTAGCTTTAACTGTCGCAACGCCATTAGAGATGAAGTTGTTTTCGAGCTCGATTGACTTGGAGCTTGACAAGATTGTCTTGGAGAACGTGAACGAACGCAGAATCGCAGCGAGTGAGTCGGATCTCCAAACCGAGGTTGAAGCTTTACAGAATGAGGTGGATGGAATCACGCGTACCGCACGTGGCGAAGCGGCGCATAGTATATTAGCTACCTTCGATCATCGGACCGGATTCTACGTGGTTCCGGATGACGTTAAGTCGAGTCTGAAGGGGCCTTATGAGAACTACAATGCGCACGTCGCTAATGTCGAAGAAAAGAAGAAGTTAATGGACTACTGGCATGCCGCATGGGTTTGTGAGGAATACAAAAACTGCGACAAGGCAAACCAGTTGGAATATCAAGGGTCGGGGCAGGCAGGATGTGAAAGGCACTGTGAAGAGGCGTTGGAAGAGTACGAGAACGCGCAAGCGGAATATACCAGCCTGAGTAGACTTTCAGAACAGAAAAGGAGCGAGGTAGAAGCGGCAGTAAAACTAGCGACCTCTGTTGACCCCGCCGAACAGAATTCTGCCCTTGTTCGTCTTTGTGGCGACGGCGCCGAGATCTCTGACTTAGAAACCGAGCCAATGTTGTTGGATAAGCCTTTGAATCAACGCCCGGCGCCGCGCGATGTGAAAGACGTTCCGTCGTGTGAACGAGGGTTAGTATTCGACCTGGCCGTGATGAAGAGTCAGCTGGCGGCGGCAGGTGACGTAACTTCCGCATTTAAAGACCGTGGTTTTTCGCCTAAGATCCGAGCACTGTACAGAGTGTTATTGAATGACAACCATACGTTGGTACACGGTGTGGCACTAATGTCGCTGATCGCCTTAATAGAGTTGATGCCCCTAATTCTACATTGGACTAGGAAACGAAAGGAAATTGACCCAGTGGCGGAGTACGAAAGGAAGTGCGCGGAGCTTGAAACCGAAGTCTCTAATCGTGAATTAGAGTTCCGGCGGAAGTTGCACGAGTCTATTTACGAATACCGTCAGAGAATGCTTCAACTACAACTGGAGTTCGCTACTGAGCTGTCGGCTCGTAAGAATGAACTGAACGCTGAAGCGTTAGCGTATGAGTTGGTGCAAGGGGGCACAGTAGTTAGGGGGGGAAATGTCGACGATACAGAATAGAGTGTTTGCTGCAATTAGGCGAATGCGTTTGGAGGTAGGCGATCGACTGAGTCTTGGAATTGCCACTCCCGTATCACTGAAGGAGCTCCGTGATCACATATGGAGTGAAATGCGCCGATGTGCTGTTTCAAGCGGTGGAGTTCGAAAGATTCCCAACGACATTACTGTGTACCTGAATCCTACATCGCTACAAGCATTGTGTGATAAGTTTGGAATACTGGCCGATCTAGAAGACGCTCTGATCACAGCAGTTCGGGAGGAGAATCGATTCACGCGGTTTTCTACAAATGACCCGTTCTGTATTACAGTGCGCCCTCGTCAGTACCTGCCGCAGTATGATATTGATGTTGAATCGGCCTTTCGCGTCAATCCAGTAGTAGATAATTCGGATCATGACTTGAACATGTCGCAACACCTTAGGGTCGTCATTGGAGCACCCTTCCGTGAGCTCTTTCAGTGCAATCAGGGATTGGTCCGTGTCGGTCGTAGCCTGCAAAACGACTACGTGATCACGAACCCGGGAGTGCCTCGGAAATGGATTGAGCTTGATGTATCAAAACAAGCGGACAAGTTCTGTTTCAAAGTTAGATGTGTGTCAGGACGTTTTGATGCATATGTATGGGAGGAAACAGATGGTTGGATCCCCCTCAATAGTGACCGAACGTTCTCCGGCGAGGTTACGTTCAAAACTGTTGATGTTAACCAGAACAATGTGTCAATACATTTTGTAATTAGATGATTGGTGCAGGCAGTGTTCCATAGCCATCTAATAATTGGGTTGATCGTTGGCCACTTAGCTTTTACTTGGAAGCTTGCGGTCAGTAAACCCGCGCTCGATTCTAGGGATATTGGCAGGCTGGGTAGACGTGAGAAGATACTAACATTGCTTCCGGCTGTCGTACTGGCTTATGGATATCTGATCAACGACTTATATGTTCTAGGCCATGTGCGCTGGAAAATTATGGTCAGCGTGGTCCTGTTAGGATTAACGGGTGCTGTGCTGTTGGCAGCAGCTACAAGGCGGCTGGCTTACCGTAATTATGCGATCATTCCTGCGGTCAGTATGCTACTCGGCTTGGGATATTTGAGCAATCATCCTGTTAGTGTCCGCCAGAACGGTTACATTGGATATTTTGACCCCGTCAATCGGGAGGCGCTACTCGTTTTCACGATAGCGTGTCTCGTATCGGTGATTGTCTATTTTGAAGTAGATCTAGAAAATCTCCTTCACAACACTTCACTCAACTTCCTGTTGACCATTCTGATTCTGCTTGGCCCAATCTGGTCGCTTACGCCTCCGGTGGAAGGTCAGTACGTGAATATAGATCTTCCCCTATTGCCGTCCTTTCAGCATGGCGAGTTCGTAAAACTATTTCTCATACTAGCACTTTCAGGACTGACTCTTTGCACGAGAACGTTAGAGATTAGGCGGAATCGGTCGATTGCTAGGTACATTCCAGCGGCTACGCAACTGTCATTCGTGACTTTGATGACTGTCGGATTCTTGTTGTTGGGATTGGGTTTTTATAGAGACAGGGGAACAGTCTTCATAGTACTGATTCTTTTGTTGGTAGCAGCGTTCTCATACAGTAGATATCAGGCGTTCATTACAACAACTGCCGCTTCCATGGGCGTTATCATTGTTACGATATACTACTTGGCGGGCATGAAAAGTGCTCGAGTCGACTTTTGGTTCTCACCTTTTAAGGATGGAGTGGAAGGTCAAATTCCTTTAGGGCTCCAAGCAATCGCTCGTGGAGGCGTGTGGGGTTCCGGTATTGGTAGATACGATTATAGCCTTGAGAACATTCCAGCAGTCACAAACGACTATGTTATCGTGCCGATAGCAGAGCAGCTTGGCATGATCGGCGTGCTTTCAATAGTCATGCTCATACTTGGCCTGGTGACTATTGCAGTTCGCACCAGTTTCGCTACTGCTCCAGGTGCGCTCCGGCGTGTCAGTCTGTTATCTGGTTCGCTGGTTTTCCTGCAAATGACCGTAATAGTGGGCGGTGTATACACCGTGTTGCCGTTGACTGGCCAAGCGCTGCCGTTTATGTCCAAAGGACTGTCTGCGAAAGCTCTGCATATTTTCATTGCGTATATTCTGCTGTATGCGTCGCATACTACCGTTCAGCAGACGAAGTGGGACGGCCGATGAGTAAAGAAGTCAGTATTCCTGAAAAGATTGTTGCGTTCTCTATCTTCGCAATAACGCTTTTACTTGTAGTGGCCATTGGGTTCGCTCATGTTGCGTTTCCTGAAAGACTCGCATCTGTTGGGCTGCTTCAAACGGCAGGACTGCGTTCAGCGTCAAGAGGCTCTATTTACGCAAACGGTGAGCTACTTGCTTCGGGAGTAAACGAACGGATTTATCCATTGGGTGCGAATGTTTCGCACCTTGTTGGTTATTATAATAGTGATCACTTGTTGCCGGTGGGAGCAGAGTACGTGCTTTCTGAGACGCTCGAAGGCGACGGTATTGGTTGGCAAACGAACGTCCTAAATTACTTCAATCCTTTTCCGGAAACAGGCAACGATGTAGAACTCACAATAGATCTCGCGCTTCAAGAACGCGCAGTGAAGCTAATTGACGAAAGGCGAGGTGCAATCTTTGCCTTCGATCCAACAACTGGCGCTGTAAAGGTACATGTGAGTTCGCCGTCGTTTGACCCGAATGAGCTCGCGGGTGGTGCGGCTGCGTTGATTCGGCATGCCGATCTTTCGAATGGCGCCGGAGGTCCGCTAACAGACCGTGTAACTGCGAGTGTTTATCCGCCTGCCTCAGTGTTCAAGATTATAACCGCAGCAGCGTTGATTGAGGGAGGGGCTACGAGCTCGTCCTCCTATGCCTCCCCAAGCCACATTGTTTTTGAAGATGGTAGGACGCGTCTGTCTAATTTCAACGGCGCTCCTTGTGGAGACGGACATGTCACCTTGGCGGAAGCGTTTGCTAGATCTTGCAATACCACATTTGCATTAGCGAGCGATGACATCACGGCTGACGTTCTTACGGGCCAAGCTGCTAAATGGGGTTTTGGGCATGAGTTCTCTTACCTAGGGAAAACATTCCAAAGTGTGCCACCATCAAGTGATGACGGAGACGTTATGCGGCTCAGTGCGATTGGCCAACACGACATTCGCGTCACGCCCTTTCACATGGCGTTGGTAGCTGCTGCAGTAGCTAACGAAGGGGTCGTCAATTTTCCGCACATTGTAAAACATGTACAAGATTCGTATGGCTTTCCAGTAACAATGAACGAGGAGCGAACGTCGGAGGTTTGGGTTCGCCCGGAAATTACGGACGAACTCAAGCAGATGATGGTCGACGCCGTTGAAAAGGAGTACGGTACCGCACATGACGTCTACAGTCGACCCGGTGCGGTAGCAATGAAAACCGGCACAGGTGAAAGCGGTGGCCCTGAGCAACCTCAGGTGGCTTGGGCTGTGGGTTTTGCCCCAGTCGATACCCCTAAGTACGCTTTTGCGGTGTTGATTGAGGGCGATGACAAGGAGCCATATCCTCTTGGGGGGCGTGATGCAGCGGTGATTGCCGCTAGTCTGTTTGCGGAATAGCCTGGTTGACAACTGCTGTTGAGTAGAATTAGGGATAGTAAATGGTTGGTATTTGGGAACGGGTTCGCCTATCGAAGCGTCTCGGCATTCCGGTTGATGTTTTGGATTCGCTGCTATCTCTGTATAATATCAGCTACGATAGCGTGTTACGCGGTGAGTATGGTTCCAGCTCGATTGTTGCGCAATCGCTTGATACCGATGGAGTCAGGGCCGAGTTGGGAAATATCAATCGGCAATCCTATCTAGATTGCAAGGTCGTTGACTTTGTTAGGATGGGTGTTGTGTCGGAGCATGACGTGAATGTCATACGTTGCGTAGGTTTGAATACGGCAATAGTGCCTGACACGCTTGATGATGTAACTGCGCAAGTGCTTGCCGACGGTGCGTGGGTACTGATGGACATCAGCGTTCCGCCGGGAAATAGTGGTGAGGTGATTTTAAAGGGGATCGATATTCTGTCCGATCCAACGCCGATTGGCAATGACAACAAGGGTGGGGCATCATTGTTCAAGAGCAGTGCGCTAATGGATTTAGTGTATCTTCTCGGTTTTGACGGCGCCGACATAAGTGAGCGAGACTGTATCGAAATTTGCGCTCAGCTTCTTCCCTATGTTCAACCTGACCTAGGGATGCTGATCGCTAGGAAGAGTATCTACGATCTAGGTCCTTTGGATCTTCCTGTGCCAGAGTTGTGGCACCCAACCTGCATAGGGAAACAGCGGTTTGGTAGGCTTTCGATATTCTTTGGGGAAGGTTCGGGCACTGCACTGGAACATACAGTTCATACCGCGCACCTTGAAGAGCGCGATGGCGGTGTGCAGGTGTTGGACCCTCTTGGGTGGGGTGATCGGGTGCCAGGACTTGAACATTTAGGCTCGAGCTATCTTCGGAAATGCGATCAGTACTATTTTTACACGCATGCTTCGTCTAGTGGTAATGCGTTGTCGAACGACTTCATTCCCCGCCTTCGGAAATGCTTGAATAGATTTGGCTTACAGGCCAGGATCAAGCTCGTTGTGCCGCTCCTTACTTTAGGTGCGAGGTATAATACCGGGTGGCAGCAAACCTCGAACGCGGCATGGAGAGATATTAGGTCGCTGTTAACGATCGCGCGCAACGTGAGCATTGATGAAGATTTGCTCGATTCTCTTCATTATCCTGCGGAGTTGGACGCCGAAGATCGTTCTGCAGTGCGTGAAATGGTTCGCGCATTCTTGAGGTTGGTGCCAGTTAATGAAGGGGGCGGCGAATCCTTTCTTGATGAGGTGCTTGATTTTGCAGTGCAATCTCGTGTTTTAGCGAAAGAGATCCTCCTTGGCGGGGCGTCAAGCGTGGTACGAGAGGTGTCGAGGCTAGGGAGTAAGTCTTCCGTACCATCCATAACAGAGAGGCGGAGCGAGGAAGTTCAGTCGGTCGGGCCCGTCGGGTGTGCTTCGACTTCAGCTTGCTCGATGCCTGTCAAGGTTGTGACGGGTAGTTCGGATTTTGTTCGGGGCGAATCGGGGTTGATAGAAAACGTCCAGGCGGAGGCTGTTACGGAGGTTTTACCAACGAATCTCTTTGTGGGGACTCGGAGGTTCGAAGAGGATCAGGTTGGGGTGTCCTATGAGCGTTTGTTTTCTGATTACTTTCACGGGGTCAAGAGTGTTCGAGTAGTGGATCCGTATGTTCGGCATCCCCATCAGGTTTCGAATCTCGCGTATCTTATTGCTGTCGCTGTTCAAGCCAATTCACCTGTTGAGCGTCTGGAGGTTTCTCTCGTTACGTCAACGAGTCGTGGTGATGAATGTGAAGGCGAAAGGGCGCGGCAGCTATTGCTCCTAGATAGACTTGTTAAAGACGTTAAGCAGTTGGGGGTAGTGTTTAGTTACTCGTTCGATTCCAGTATTCATGACCGTTCGATTCAAACGGATAATGGATGGGTCATCTCTTTGGGGAGAGGTCTCGACATCTTCAAGGGTTACCGGAATTCGACGAACGTCCTGTGTTACCTTCCAGAGTTGTCTCGCGTCAGACGCTTTCAGGTGACTTATCAAAGAGAGGAGACGGTGAAGGATGGGTGAGTAAGTCCGTATGGGAATCGGCTAGATCTTCCGTAGTATTTGAGTTGGGGTTGCGATGGGAATGTTGGGAATGGGTTAGATTTAAAGGTTATGTACTTGGGGCGCCTTGGTGGGTGTTCCGATATGTTTGTTTCACCTTGCTATAGGTGAATGTCGTCAATGGGGTTGGCAGAAAGATTGTCCACGAATAGATTCGTATCAGCCCGTGCGTGTCGCATTGAAGAAGACAGGGAGAATGTGCTTTTCGAAAATCTAGGCCCCGCCGCCTTCTTCGGTGCTCGCTGCGGCGGCGTTGAGCTCTGCGGCGGGTGGAGCGTCGTCCAACTCGGCGTTTGAAGCAGGAGCGCCACCGCCACCGCCACCGCCCGCGCTAGAGACCGCTAGCGTCTGCTCGAGTAGGCCGCGCAGGGCGGCGACCTCGGCGCGCAGCTCGCGCACTTCGCTGCCGGTGGAGAAGAAGTCCTCGCGCATTGGCTCGGCGTCGGGGACGGGGGCGGGGGACTTGATGGTGCCCGGGTCGGTGGAGGAGAGCGAGGACATCGCATCCACGATCACCGCGACGAACAGGTTCAGCATTACGAACGCTGAGACCAGGATGTAGGTGACAAAGAAGATCCACGCGTTGGGGTGGACCTCCATCACGGGCCGGACGATGCCGGCGCTCCAGGACTCCAGCGTCATGATCTGGAACAGGGAATACAGGGAGGCGCCCACGGTGCCGAACCACTCCGGGAAGTTGTCGCCGTACATCATCGTCGCCATCACGGCCGCCACGTAGAAGACGATGCCCATCAGGCCCGCGATGGCGCCGATGCCTGGGATCGCTTGCACCAGGGCTGAAGCGATCCGACGCAGTTGTGGCAAGCGGTTGATTAGACGCATCACCCGCATCACGCGCAGCGCACGCAGCACCGCGAACTGGCCAGTGGCCGGCGCCAGCGCGATCGCCACCACCACGAAGTCGAAGATATTCCAGCCGTCGCGGAAGAAGCGTGGCCCGAGCGCGAACAGCTTGAGCGCCAGCTCTACGATGAAGATCGTCATCGCCACCTGGTTGAGCACGTGCAGGGCGCTGCCCCAGTTGGCCATGATCGAGTCGGAGGTCTCCAGACCCATCGTGATCGCGTTCAGGATGATCACCACCAGCACGGCGGTCTGCGCGGCGGTGGAGAGCACCACGCGGCCCACCTTCCGGCGCAGTCGGTTCAACGCGGTGGTGGGGGCTGGCAGCTGCATGAGGTCGGTTGCGACGGGATCGAGGTCGGCGGCGGGAGAGGCCGCAGGCCCGGCGGCGGAATCGGTGCCGGGCAAGCCGAGGCCGGCGCGGTCGGCGTCGTCGCGCGCCTCCCGCTCGGAACGCTCGGGGCGGTCACCGGCACCGGCGGCCTGGGCGGAGGCAGTGATGTAAGGGCGCATGGACGCGATCATAAGGGCACGCAGCGTGCACAATCGCTCAGGCGCGGCCATAGCTTCCTCAACACCGCCGGCCCGATTCCGCGCCAACGCCCGCCCGCTCCCACGCCAACGCCGGCCCACTTCCTCAACGCCGCCGGCCCGCTCTTACGCCAACGCCGGCCTGCTCCCACGCCGAGACCCGCCCGCTCCCGCGCCTACGCACCGGCCCGGCCCGGGCCACAACAAACCCCGCCCGCCTTTGACCGCCTAAACTTGGCTCCATGCGTCTTCTATTTGCCGGCACCCCGGAGGTGGCGGTTCCTACCCTGGCGGCCCTGCTGGATTCGGAGCACGAGGTGGTGGGTGTGCTCACGCGCGCCCCTGCCCGGTCGGGGCGCGGCCGCACGCTGCGCCCGTCTCCGGTGGAGGAGGCCGCGCGCGCCGCGAACCTGCCGGTGCTGACGCCGGCGACGCTGCGGGATGAGGACGTAGCGGCCCAGATCCGCGCCTTTGGTGCCGACGCGATCATCACGGTCGCCTACGGCCTGCTGGTGCCGCCCAGCCTGCTGGACGCCGCCAAGCACGGTTGGCTGAACGTGCACTTCTCCCTGCTGCCGGCCTGGCGCGGGGCGGCGCCGGTGCAGCGGGCGATTATGGCGGGCGACGAGCTGGGTGGCGTGAGCGTGTTCCGCATCGAGCGGGGCCTGGACACCGGGCCGGTCTTCGGTACGGCCACCTACGCCTTTGGCCGCGAGGAGACGGCGGGGCAGGTGCTGGAGGCGCTTTCTCACGTGGGCAGTGAGCTTTTGCTGCGCGTGCTGGCCGGGATCGAAGCCGGCCAGGTGGTGGCCCGCCCGCAGGAGGCGGAGGGCGTGAGCCTGGCCCCGCGCCTGGAGGTGGCCGACGCCTTCGTTTCATTCACCACCCCCGCCTTCGCAATCGACCGCCTCATTCGCGGCGTCACCCCGGCGCCGGGGGCGTGGACGACGTTCCGCCAGGCCCGCCTGAAGCTGGGACCGGTGAGCGTGGCGGCGGGGCCGGAGGCGGCCGGGCTGGGCCCGGGGCAGGTGTTGGCCACGAAGAAGGACGTGTTCGTGGGCACCGCGAGCGGCGCGGTGCGGCTGGGGCAGGTGGCCCCGGCGGGCAAGGGCTGGATGGACGCGGCCAGTTGGGCGCGCGGGGCGCGCCCGGCGCCGGAAGAGCTATTGGGCGTAACGGAGTAGAGGGAACCGCAATGAATTACGTGAAGAAGCGCCGCGACTTTGACCCGGCGCGGCACGCGGCCTACACCGCGCTCATGCAGGTGGCCACGGATGACGCCTACGCCAACCTGGTGCTGCCCGCGATCCTGCGCGAGCGCGGCTTGCGCCCGCTGGACGCGGCCTTCGCCACGGAGCTGACCTACGGCACGCTGCGCATGCAGGGTAAGTACGACTCGATCATCGCCTGCAGCGCCACCCGCCCGCTGGACCAGCTGGACCCGGCCGTGGCCGTGCTGTTGCGCATGGGCGCCCACCAGCTGCTCACGCTGCGCATCGCCCCGTACGCGGCGGTGGGGGAGACGGTGGCGTTGGCGCGGCAGGTGACCAGCGACGGCCCGGCCAAGATGATCAACGCGGTGCTGCGCCGGCTTTCGGAGCGTTCCCCGCAGGAGTGGGACGAGCTGCTGGAGGCCACCGAGGGCGAGGACGAGCGCCGCGCCGCGGTGCACAGCCACCCGGAGTGGGTGGTGCGCGCGCTGACGCAGGCGCTGAAGGTGGCCGGGCGCGGTGAGGAGATCGACGCCCTGCTGGAGGCCAACAACCTGCCCCCGCAGGTGTGCCTGGTCGCCCGCCCGGGCCTGGTGGAGCCGGTGGACCTGGCCCGCACCGCCGCCCGCGTGCTGCGCACCCGCGCCACCGCCGGGGTAATCTCCCCGTACGCGGTCAACATTGCGGGCGGTGACCCGGCCCGCCTGCACGAGGTGCGCGGCGCCGAGGCGGCGGTGCAGGACGAGGGCTCCCAGATGGTCGCCGCCGTGCTGGCCAGCGCCCCGCTGGACGGGCCCGACGAGCGCTGGCTGGACTTGTGCGCCGGCCCGGGCGGCAAGACCGCCCTGCTTGCCGGCCTGGCCGGCGCGCGTGGTGTGGAGCTGCTGGCCAACGAGGTCACGGCGCACCGCGCGGACCTGGTGCGCCAGTCCGTGCGCACCTCCACCGAATGGGTGGAGGTGCGCACCGGGGACGGCCGCGAGCTGGGGGAGGAGAAGGAGGGCTACTTCGACCGCACCCTGGTGGACGTGCCCTGCTCCGGCCTGGGCTCGCTGCGCCGCCGCCCGGAGGCCCGCTGGCGCCGCCAGCCGCGCGACATCGCGGACCTGGCCCCGCTGCAGCGCGAGCTGCTGGCCGCCGCGATCAAGGCCACCCGCCCCGGCGGAATCGTCGGCTACGCCACCTGCTCGCCGCACGTAGCGGAGACGCACGTGGTGGTCCAAGAGGCCATCGCCAAGGGTCTGGTCAAGCCGCTCGATGCCGTGGAGGTGGCCCGCATGGTCGCCTCCTGGCGGGAGGACTTCGCTTTCGGTCGCGTCAGCGACTCCCTGGCCGGCACCGGTAAGGCGGGCCGCGTCAACCAGCAGGACCGGGCAAACCAGGACGACGCCGCCGTGGCTCAGCCGGCGGACTTGGTGGACGACGCTGCCGCCACCGCCGAGCGCAGCGATGAGGCCGCTGCGCTGTCCAGTGAGCACGCGCCGCTGGTCGGCGAGCACGCTGGGCCGGGCGATCAGCTCGACGCATCGGGCGATGAGCACACCCCACCGGACGATGGGCACGCCGCACCGGGCGTCCTGACCGGTGAGGAAGTGGACTGCTGCTTCACGCCTGCAAACGAAACTGTCGTGGCGGCCGCTGCTGGCCGCGAGGGCGACGTCGTGCAACTGGACGGCGAAGAGACCGGCCTCGAAAAGGTGACGGCACCGGGAGAGGAAACCGCCCCGAACACCGACGGCCACGCCGGCGAGGCGGGGTTGGAGGCAGCGTCGGACCAGCCGGCCCAGGAGACAGCGGAAGGCACGCAGGCGGGCGAGCCGCAGTTCACTGCCGAGTTTGGGCAGGGCCCGTTCCTGCAGCTGTGGCCGCACGTGAACGGCACTGACGCAATGTTCCTGGCTCTGCTGGAGGTGCAGTGATGACCACGATCAGCCCGTCGATCCTGAACTCTGACCTGCTGGATCTGCGCGGCCAACTCCAGGCGGTGCGCAACGCGGACTACGCGCACGTGGACGTAATGGACAACCACTTCGTCCCCAACCTCACCTGGGGCCTGCCGGTGGTGGAGGCAACCGTGCGCGCCGGCATCCTGCCCATCGACGCCCACCTGATGATCCAGGACCCCGACCGGTGGGCGCCGGGGTATGCGGAGGTGGGGTGCGCGTCGGTCACCTTCCACGCTGAGGCCGCCACCGCGCCGATCCGCCTGGCCCGCGAGCTGCGCCGCCTGGGTACCAAGGCCGGGCTGGGGCTGAGGCCGGCCACCCCGGTGGAGCCCTTCATCGAGCTGCTGCCGGAGATCGACCTGCTGCTCATCATGACCGTCGAGCCGGGCTTTGGCGGGCAGGCCTTCTTGGACTGCATGCTGCCCAAGATCCAGCGCGCCCGCGCCGCCATCAACGCCTCCGGGCTGGAGATCGCCCTGCAGGTGGACGGCGGCATCTCTCGCCAGACCATCGAGCGGGCCGCGAGCGCCGGGGCGGACGTGTTCGTGGCCGGCTCTGCCGTTTACAAGGCCGAGGATGCCTACGCGGAGGTGGAGGAGTTGCGCCGCCTGGCCGCCTGCCACGCGCACTGACCTGGCTGGTCGGTGGTCGATCTGGGATGGTGGGGCGCTTTCCGGCGCGCCTGCGGGCCGGTCGGGGTGGGCTGCTAGACTCGCCTGCGTACGTGCTCCGGGGTCGGTGAAACTCCGAGCCGGCGGTGACAGCCCGCGACCCGCGCTATGTGGTTGACTCGGTGAAATTCCGAGGCCGACGGTTAAAGTCCGGATGGGAGGCAGCACGGCGTGACACGCTGCGTGGCGTGCGCGTCTATGTAGGCGCGCCTACCCGTAGGCGTGCGCGCTTGGTTACCTCCGCCCCGGGCCTGACCTGACGGGACGTGGATGAACCGGCTAACGAGGCTACTGGCCCCCATCGCGGTGGGTGCGCTGCTGCTTGCCGCCTGGGCGTGGGCCTCCGGTAGTGGGGCGGTGGCGCCGTTCCTGCTTCCCTCCCCGGCGCGCGTGCTAACCCACCTCTTGGCTTCGTTCACCGGCACGATCGCGCCGGCCGCCTGGGAGACCCTGCGCGCCGCCCTGATCGGGTGCGCGGCGGCCGTGGTGGTGGCCGGGCCGCTGGCCTACGTGATCTGGCGGTGGCGCTGGGCGGACGCCGCCCTCTCGCCCTACCTGGCCGCCTCCCAGGCCGTTCCCGCCATCGCCCTGGCCCCACTCCTGGCGGTGTGGCTGGGATACGGGCTGACCCCGACCGTGGTGCTGTGCGCCCTGATCGTGTTCTTCCCGATCTTCGTTGCCACCCTGAACGCGCTGCGCGGCATCGACCCCGACCTGCTGGACGCCGCCCGCCTGGACGGCACCACGCCCGCCCAGTTGCTGATCCACATCCAGGCCCCGCTGGCCCTGCCCGGCTTCATGTCCGGCCTGCGCGCAGGTTTCCCGCTGTCGATCACCGGCGCTGTGGTGGGCGAGTTCGTGCTGGGCGGCAAGGGCATGGGCATGCTGCTGACCGCCCAGCGCCAGGCCGCCAACACCGCCGGCATGTTCGCCACCATCCTGGTCCTGGCCGTGATGGCCAGCCTCTTCTACGTGGCGCTCCAAATCCTGGAGCACCTTTCACCCACCATCGCCGCACTAAGGAGCAAATGATGCGACGCAAGATCGCGCTGGTCGCCTCCGCACTGGTAGCCGCCCTCTTTACCGGGGCCTGTTCCGCCGACGCTCCGCCGGCCGCCCCCAGCGCTAAGCCCGATGGCGCTGGCGGCCAGGGCGCCGCCGTGACCGTGGGGCTCACCTACGTGCCCAACGTCCAGTTCACCCCTGCCTACTACGCCGAAAGCAAGGACTTCTTCCGGGAGCACGGCGTGGAGGCCAGCTTGCGCCACCACGGCGCCCAGGAGGACCTGTTTGGTGCCCTGGCGGCGGGGGAGGAGCAGCTCGTGGTGGCCGGCGCGACGGAGGCCGCAGTGGCGGCGGCGGCCGGGCAGGACGTCGTACTCCTTGCCCCCTACTACCGTGCCTACCCGGCGGTGCTGATCGTGCCGGCGGACTCGCCCATCCAGAGCGTGGCGGACCTGAAGGGGCACAGCGTGGGCATCCCGGGCGAGTACGGGGAGAACCTGTACGCCCTGGAGGGGGCGCTGGCGCAGGCCGGCCTGACCCGCAGCGAGGTTGATGTGCAGTCGATCGGCTACACGCAGGTGGCCGCCCTGGCCGCCGGGCACGTGGACGCGGTGATCGGATTCGTCAACAACGAGCCGGTGCAGGCCGCCGCGCAGGGCGTGCAGGTGCGCGTGGTGCCGATTGGGCACACCGACCTGCTGGGCGCCGCGATCGTCACCTCGCGCGCCGCGCTGGAGAAGAACCCGGAGGGCATCCGCGCCGCCGCCCTGGCGCTGCAGGACGGTATTGACGCCACCGTCGCCAGCCTCGAGGCCGGAGGAGAAGAAGCCCTGGCCGTGGCCAAGGAGTTCGTGCCGGACCTGAACGGTGAGGCCGAGGCCGGTGCCTTGGCCACCTTGAGCGCCACCGTGCCGCTGTGGACCGGATTCGACCCGGCCAAGGACGACGGCCTGGGCGGTGTACGCGGCTCGGAGTACATCACCGTCACCAGCGTGGCGGCCATGCTGGAGGCGCTGGAGTCCGCTGGCGTACTCAAGGGGGAGGTCACGGCCGGGGCCCTCCTGGCCGACTAGCCCTGCCCCATGACACCCCTGCCCCTGTGGCACCCCGAGCCGAGCGCTCGGGATGCCACAGGGGCAAGTTATTGGGACAATTGTTGCCAAGAAGGCGGCCGTTGCTCGCGGCCGCGCCGCGCCGCGACAGAAGGGAGAACCGGTGCGTACCCTGCTCAACATCATCTGGCTGGTGCTCGGTGGCTTTTGGCTGTTCCTGAGCTACATCGTGGTGGGCGTGCTCGCCTGCATCCTGATCATCACCGCGCCGGCCGGCGTGGCCTGCTTCCGCATCGCCGGCTACGTGCTGTGGCCCTTCGGGCGAGACGTGGTGCGCAAGCCCGGTGCGGGCGTCGGCTCCACGTTGATGAACGTGGTCTGGTTCATCCTGTTCGGGCTGCCGCTGGCCGTCAGCCACGTGCTCACCGCCGCGGCCCAGGCCATCACCATCATCGGAATCCCGCTGGCGATCGCCAACATCAAGCTCATCCCAATCACCTGCTTCCCCTTCGGCAAGCAGGTGGTGGGCCGCGCCCAGCAGATTCGCTACTGAACCCCAAAAGACCCATGCGCCCGCCGGCCGCTCACGCTCCCGGCGGGCGCTGCCCGCTCCCACCCCAACTAGCGCTAAGGCCCTCCTCCAATGCCGATCGACCTCTCGTTCTACCTGTTCTCCCTCCTGAAGTTCGGAGCGGGATTCTTGATCATCGCCGCCTACCTGAAGCTGACCAACAAGCTGCAGTCCTCCAACCTCACCCCGATCGACTACATCGGCAACTTCGTGCTGGGCGGCATCATCAGCGGCGTCATCTACAACGGAGACATCCCCTTTAGGCGCTTCGTGCTGGTGCTGGTGATCGCCCTGGGCATGATCTCCCTGCTCAACTTCGTCACCATGCGCTTCCTGGTGGTGCGCCAGGCGGTCACCTCAGACCCGCTGCCGATCATCGTCAACGGCGTCTTCCAGATCGACCCGGAGGAGGGCAAGTCCAGCAAGTTCGATGTCATCACCTTCATCTCCCAGCTGCGTTCGCGCGGCATCTACTCGCTCGAGGACATCGCCTTCGCCCAGATCGAGCCGGACGGCTCCCTCACCGTGATCAAGAAGGGAGACGGCGTGATCAACAGCCTCCTGGTGCGCAACGGGGAGCTGCTGGAGCGCCACCTGAAGGCCGTCGAACGCGACGAGGAGTGGATGATCGCCCAGCTGGAGGCGGAGAACCTGGCCCTGGAGGACGTCTACCTGGTGGAGCTATCGCGCGAAAAGCACCTGTTCATCGTCAAGAAGGACGGCACCTGCATCGCCAAGGAGATCGAATAGCGGGCAGACGAGCGGCGCGGTCGCGTTTCGGGGGCCACGCCGCCGCTAGGCCAGGGGGCCGGGCGCGGGATGGGGCAGGTAGCCTACGGGCCACGCCGCCGCTGGGCCACGCTGGGCAGCGGTGCCGCGCCGGGCCCCGCTGCTGGGCCTCGCTGCTGTGCGGGTGGTGAGACGGACGGGATCACATTGGTGTGGTGGGGCGGGCGCGCACTAAGGTGGCGGCATGACGTTTGAAGAACTCTTTGCCGATCTCTCCGCCAAGGTCGCCGCCGGCACCCCGGGCTCCCGCACGGTCGAGGAGCATGCCAAGGGCATCCATTTCATCGGCAAGAAGATCGTGGAAGAGGCCGCAGAGGTGTGGATGGCCTGCGAGTACGAGTCGCAGGAGGACGCCGCCCTGGAGATCTCCCAGCTCTTCTACCACGCCCAGGTCATGATGATCGCTAAGGGCCTCACTCTCGAAGACGTCTACCGGAAGTTCTAAACAATGCTGCGTATCGCCGTACCCAACAAGGGCGCGCTTTCTGAGGCCGCCGTCCAGCTCCTGAAGGAGGCCGGCTACAAGACCCGCCGTTCCGGCCGCGAGCTGGTGCTGCTGGACCACGCCAACGAGGTCGAGCTGTTCTTCCTGCGCCCGCGCGACATCGCGGTCTACGTGGGGGAGGGTTCCATCCACGTGGGCATCACCGGCCGTGACCTGCTGGCCGACACCCCTGACTGCGCCGCCATCGAGCACCGCGCCCTGGGCTTTGGGTCCTCCCAGTTCCGCTTCGCCGGCCCGGCCGGCCAGTACACGGACATCTCCCAGCTGGAGGGCAAGCGCATCGCCACCTCCTACGACGTCCTGCTGCGCGAGTTCCTGGCCTCCCAGGGCCTGGACGCCAAGGTGGTGCACCTGGACGGCGCCGTGGAGTCCTCCGTGGCTCTGGGCGTTGCCGACCTGGTGGCCGACGTGGTGGAGACCGGCTCCACGTTGAAGGCCGCTGGCCTGGAGGTGTTTGGCCCCAGCGTCATGCGCAGCGAGGCCGTGCTGATCACGCGCCCCGACCACGTCAACGACCCGGGCCTGTACAAGCTGGACCGCCGCATCCAGGGCGTCCTGGTGGCGCGCGAGTACGTGCTGGTGGACTACGACATCCCGGCCACCCACCTAGATGAGGCCGTGGCGATCACCCCGGGCCTGGAGTCCCCGACCATCTCCGGGCTGCACGACCCGGCGTGGAAGGCCGTGCGCTCCATGGTGCGCCGCAAGGAGCTCAACGACGCCATGGACAACCTGGCAGACCTGGGTGCGCGCGGGATCATCGTCACCGACATCGTGGCCTGCCGCCTCTAGCGGCAGCCGCCAACCCGGGCCGCGGGGCCGGCCGGTTAAACCGGTCGGCCCCGCTTCCTCTGTGCAGCCCCCGCCTGGCCGGTGCAGGCCAGCTCTGGGCGGGCAGCGGGCCGCGCGCCCGGCGCGGTGCGCGCGGCCCGGCGGGTGGTTTTGGGGATACTTGGGCCGTGACCGAGTTCCCGCCCAGCGCTGATCGCGCCTCCGAGCGCGTCATGGACCTGCTCATCGCCCTGTTCCACGCCCGTCGCCCGCTCTCGCGCGCCCAGATCTATCAGCAGGTCAACGGCTACGAGCCGATGCTGGCGGGCGCGGAGGCCACCGCGCAGAACATGATGTTCGAGCGGGACAAGCAGGCGCTGAAGGACATTGGCGTGCCGCTGCGCGTAAGCCAGGACGCCACCCACGGGGACGACGTGCGCTACTGGGTGGACCCGGACAGCTACGTGCTGGACCTGCCGCCGCTCACCCCGGCCCAGCACGGCGTGCTGGCCGTGGCGGCCGGCATGTGGCAGGCCACGGACCTGGCCGGCCCGGCCGCGCGCGCCCTGACCAAGCTGCGCGCCCTGTCCGGTCAGAGCGAGGCGCCGTGGACCGTGCGAGCCAGTGGCAGCGCCCACCCCTATCTGGTGCAGATCTTTGAGGCGGTGGACACCGGCGCGGCGTTGAGCTTTTCCTACCGCAAAGGCGCGGACCTGACCGGGCCAGTGACGAGGCGGGAAGTGGAGCCGTGGGCCACCTGGCAAGGCAGCGGCGCATGGTATCTGCGTGGCTACGATCGCAGCCGCAAGGCTGCGCGCAACTTCCGGCTCTCACGCATCGTTGGCACCCCAAAGCTGGTGACCGGCCCCCTGCAGGGCCCGCGCCCGGATCAGGTTGAGTTGGGCCGGGCAGGGACAAGCCTGGACCGCGACGAGGGGCTGCAAGCTGTGGTGGAGCTGACCGCAGGAGCTGGCAAGCACCTGCGCCGTAGCGCCGTGAGCGTCGCGGTTGAAGGGGACGGCGCTGGGCGTGCCGCCGCATCCGCAGTGCGGGGCCGCGAGCGCCTGCGCCTGGAGCTGGGCAACTCCGCGCGGGCGGTGGAGGACCTGTGCGCACTCGGCAGCGACGCCCTGGTGGTCTGCCCGCCGCAGCTGGCGCGCGCCGTCGCGGCCAGCCACGCCCACCTGGCCGGCTTGGAGGTGCAGCCTCTGCCCGCGCCGCCCGCCCCGAAGGCCAAGCGCAAGGGCCGCACGGCTGCGGTCACGCGACTGACGCGGATGCTGGCGCTGCTGACCTACCTGGAGTCCCACGGCCCCACCAGGGTCTCCGAGCTAGCCGCGCGCTTTGGCGCCGGGGAGGCGGAGATCGAGCGGGACGTGTCCACCCTCTTTGTCTCGGGCCGCCCGGGCTACTACCCGGACGACCTGATAGACGTGGCGCTCGACGACGAGGGCGGGCAGGCCACCCTCAGCCTGCTGGACGGGCAGGGCATGGCCAAGCCGCTGCGCCTGTCCGCCCTGGAGGCCACGAGTCTGGCGGCCGCGCTGCGGGTGCTGCTGGCGGTCAGCGGCGACGATCCGCTGGTGGCCCAGACCCTGGCGGCGGTTCAGGGCCAGCTGCCGGGCGGTGGCGCGGGGGAGGCGGCGGCCGCCCCGCTGATCGTGGGGGAGCGCTCGCCGCACCAGACCCTTACGGCTGTGCGACTGGCCCTGCAGGAGGGCCGCGTGCTGGCCTTTGACTACACCGACGCCCTGGAGCGCACCTCGCAACGCAGCGTCACCCCGCTGGCGTTGACGGCCGACGGCGAGCACCACCTGTTGCAGGCCTGGTGCCACGACGCCGGCGCGGAGCGCACCTTCCGCCTGGACCGCATGGGCACCGTCTCGGTGGGACAACAGGCGCCCGCCCCGCTGGCGACCGCCGGGCAGGGGGACGACGCTGCCGCCGCACCGCCCGGGGAGATCGCGGTGAGCGTGCTGCCGGCGCCCTCCGGCTGGTGGATCGGCGAGCAGCCGATCGCCTCGCCGTGCGCGGCGGCGGCCGGCGCCGGCATGGGCGAGGCGTGGGTGGAGCTGCGGGCCTTCAACGCCAGGTGGCTAGAGCGCCAACTGCTGGGCTGGGGCGGGCACATCGCAGCCTGGGGCGCGCACAGCGAGGCCGGGACGGCACTGCTGGAGCGGGTGCGCCAGCGCGCGGCGGGCGCGGCGCGCGCCTACCATGAGCGCTGATGTCTTACGCCGACGCATACGCAGCAGCCAAGGAACGCGCCGCCTGGGAAAAGAGCCAGGCGGGGAAGTTTGCTGCCTTCTTGGACTTCGAACTGGACGATTTTCAGCGCCAGGCCATCGCCGCGGTCGAGGCGGGGCGCGGCGTGCTGGTGGCCGCCCCGACCGGGGCGGGCAAGACGATCGTGGGCGAGTTCGCCTGCTACCTGGCCCTGGCCCAGGGCAAGCGGGCCTTCTACACCACCCCGATCAAGGCGCTGTCCAACCAGAAGTACAACGACCTGGTGGCCACCTACGGCGCCGACCGGGTGGGCCTGCTGACCGGTGACACCTCCATCAACGGGGAGGCGGACCTGGTGGTGATGACCACCGAGGTGCTGCGCAACATGCTCTACGCCCAGTCCGGGGCGATAGACAACCTGGGCTTCGTGGTGATGGACGAGGTCCACTACCTGGCAGACCGCTTCCGGGGCCCGGTGTGGGAGGAGGTGATCATCCACCTGCCGCTGCGCGTCCAGCTGGTCTCCCTGTCCGCCACCGTCTCTAACGCGGAGGAGTTCGGCGCCTGGCTGCAAGAGACGCGCGGGGACACGCAGGTGGTGGTCTCTGAGGTCCGCCCGGTCCCGCTGTTCCAGCACATGATGGTGGGCGCGCGCCTGTTCGACCTCTACTCCTACCGGGGGGAGGGGCAGGAGCGTCAGGATGCGGGCGGCCGCCCGGTGCTCAACTCGAAGCTGGTGCAGGCCGCCGCCCGGCTGGAACGCCCCAGCGGGGGCGGCCTGGCTGCGCGCGGGCGCGGGCGGGAACGTCGTCCCCGTGGGCCGCACCTGAACCGGCCGCAAATGATCGCGGCGCTGGAGGAAAAGGGCCTGCTGCCGGCGATCGTGTTCGTGTTCTCCCGGGCGGGCTGCGACCAAGCGGCGCACGAAAAACGTCTATGGGTCCCAAGAGACTCGTTGTCACGGTAGGCGAGCGTTGTGAATATCGGTTCTTTCATAACCGAACGAAGTAAATAGGGCAAAA
>NZ_JBZXJM010000002.1:0-77542 GCF_058725725.1 Buchananella sp. 103232
GTGCGTACCTGGTTCATTGCTATCGAACCGATATTAAGCGCGCCTCGCCTACCGTGACAACGAGTCTCTTGGGACCCATCAGAGCGTTTTGCGTGCGCCGCTTCAGCCGGGGTGGCGCCGCTGGTGCGCGTCAGCGACGTGGACGAGAACGCGGTGCTCGCCCGGCTGCTGGCCGAGCAGCCGACCGCCGGGCCGGGCGTGCAGGTGCAGGCCCTGGCCGACGCCAAGGCCGCCGACGTGCTCGCCCGCCTGCGGGCGGACGGCGTAGACCGGGCGGGCTCCGCGCCGGTGCCGGGCGCGCCTGCGGGCCTGGACCTCGCGGCTCCCACCATCGTGGTCGGCTGCGACTCCATGCTGGAGATCGACGGCAAGGTGGTGGGCAAACCGGCGGACGCGCGCGAGGCCCGCGAGCGCCTGCGCGCCCTGTCGGGCGGCAGCGGAGTACTCCACACCGGGCACAGCGTCCGCTTCTGCCCCACCGGCCTGACCGGACCCGCCGCCACGGAGGGCGGCGCACCCGTGAGGGGCGCGGGCGGGACGTCGGCCACCACCGTCCACTTCGCCACACTCACCGAGGCTGAGATCGAGGCGTACGTGGATAGCGGCGAGCCGCTGCACGTGGCCGGGGCGTTCACGATCGACGGGCTGGGCGGCCCGTTCGTGACCGGAATCGAGGGCGATCACCACGGCGTGGTGGGCATTTCCCTGCCGCTGCTGCGCCTGCTCCTGCTCGAGGTAGACGTGGGCTGGCCCGCTTTGTGGAAGTCCTCGCGTCAGCCGGAAGAATCGTTGTAGTCGCACGAGAATCGCCGGGCACCACGCCGCGAAGGTTGTGCCAATCCTCCAAAGGCCGGTTAGGTTGAGCCCATGACTGTGCTGCCCACCTCCGTCCTCATCGCCAACCGTGGCGAAATCGCGGTGCGCGTCGCCCGCGCCTGCAAGGACTCCGGTATCCGCTCCATCGGCGTGTACGCCTCCGGCGACCGCGATGCCCTCCACACCCGCGTGGTGGACGAGGCCTACGCCCTGCCCGGGGCCAGGGCGGCAGACACCTACCTGAACATCCCCGCCATCCTGGAGGTGGCCGAGCGCTCCGGTGCCCAGGCCGTCCACCCCGGCTACGGCTTCCTGGCGGAGAACGCGGACTTCGCGCGCGCCGTCATCGCGGCCGGGCTCACCTGGATCGGCCCGCCGCCGGAGGCGATCGAGGCGCTGGGAGACAAGGTCACCGCCCGCCGCATCGCGGCGGAGGTGGGCGCCCCGCTGGCCCCCGGCACCCCCGGCCCGGTGGCCGACGGCCAGGAGGTGCTGGACTTCGTGGACCAGCACGGCCTGCCCGTGGCCATCAAGGCGGCCTTCGGTGGGGGCGGGCGCGGCCTGCGCGTGGCCCGCAAGCGCGAGGAGGTGGTGGAGGCATTCGAGTCCGCCTCCCGCGAGGCCATCGGCGCGTTCGGGCGCGGCGAGTGCTTCGTGGAGCGCTACCTGGAGCGGCCCCGCCACGTGGAGACCCAGTGCCTGGCCGACGCCTACGGCAACGTGGCCGTGGTCTCCACCCGCGACTGCTCGCTGCAGCGCCGCCACCAGAAGCTGCTGGAGGAGGCCCCCGCCCCGTTCCTCACCGAGGAACAGGAGCGCGTGATCTACGAGTCCTCCCGCGCCATCCTGCGCCACGCCGGCTACGTGGGGGCCGGGACCTGCGAGTTCCTGGTGGCCGCCGACGGGCTGGTCAGCTTCCTGGAGGTCAACACGCGCCTGCAGGTGGAGCACCCCGTCTCCGAGGAGGTCACCGGCATCGACCTGGTGCGCGAGCAGATCCGCCTGGCCGCCGGGGAGAAGCTGGGCTACGAGCGGGCGGAGGTGCGCGGCCACTCCATCGAGATGCGCATCAACGCCGAGGACCCGGCACGTGGCTTCCTGCCCACCCCGGGGCGCGCCACCGAGATCGTCTGGCCCGGCGGCCCGGGCGTGCGCGTGGACGCAGGCATCGCGCAAGGCGACGAGCTCTCGGGCATGTTCGACTCCCTGGTGGCCAAGGTGATCGTGTGGGGCCACGACCGCCAGTCCTGCCTGGCCCGCGCCCGCCGCGCGGTTGGCGAGATGAGCGTGACCGGCCTTTCCACCACGCTCTCCTTCCACCGCGCCATCCTGGAGCACCCGGCCTTCGTGGGCACCGAAGGGCTGGAGGTGGACACCACCTGGATCGACGCGGGCAACCTGAACCTGATGGACTCCCTCTCAGACACCGAGGCGAGCGAGGGAGTGGAGGATGACGCCCCCACCGAGCGCGTGGTGGTGGAGGTGGGCGGCAAGCGCCTAGAGGTCATCCTGCCGGCCGCGCTGCTCTCCCCCCGCCCGGCCGCCACCGGCCCTATCAAGACGCGCACGGCGCGTCCCTCGCGCGGCTCCAGGCGCGGACCGGCCTCCCCCGGCGCCGTCACCTGCCCCATGCAGGCGACCGTGATCGGAGTCGAGGTGGCGAACGGCACCGAGGTCCAGGAGGGCCAGGTGCTGGTGGTCATCGAGGCGATGAAGATGGAGCAACCCATCAAGGCGCCGCGCACCGGCGTAGTCAGCGAGCTGACCGTCAAGGTGGGTGACCAGCTCAGCGCGGGCGCGGTGATCTGCGAGGTGGAGGGCTAAGCAGGTTTTTGGGCGCGCCGAGCGCGGGCGCGCCGGAGGCCTAACTGGCTAGGCTGGCTACGTGGTGAAACGCGGGGCAGACGGCTGGCTGGAATGCGCGTGCGGCAAGCGGCACTGGGGGCTGCTGGGGGCCGCAGGGCTCTACCTGTGGCGCGAGGCGCCTGGGCAGGAGGCTGAGGCGGGCCCGGGCTCTGCGGCGAGCGTGGAGCGCACTGGGGCTGCGGGCGGTGCTTTGCCCCACGAGTACCTGGGCCAGCTGCGCGCGCCTGGCACTCACCTGGGCCGCATGTGGGGGCTGCCCGGCGGGGCGCGCGACTACGGCGAGAGCGCCGTGAGCGCGGCCCTGCGGGAGGCGGCGGAAGAGACGGGACTGGCCCCCGACGCGGTGCGCGTGTGGGGCTGGCGCCGCCTCACCCACCCAGGGCCGGCCCACCAGACGTGGTCCTACACCACGGTCGTGGCGGAGTTGAGCCGCGCGCAGGCGGTTGACTCGATCGGTGCACAGGACTGGGAGTCGGAGGTGGTGGAGTTCGTCCGCCCGGGCCAGGAGGATGGGTTGGTGCTGCCGCAGCTGGCGGAGGTGGCCGGAGAGCTGGCGGCTATGACTGTGCGGCCGCTGGTGATAGTGGACGCGGCGAATGTGGTCGGTTCCCGCCCGGACGGCTGGTGGAAGGACCGCGCCGGCGCGGCCGCCCGCCTGCTGGAGGATTGCGCGCGGGCCCTTTCGAACGGGTTCTCCGCCCAGGAGCTGTCCCTACCCGGCGCGCATTGGTACCCGGACATCCTGGTGGTGTTGGAGGGCAAGGCACGCCCAGCCGGCTTCCCCGGCGAGGTGACTTCGCCCTACGGCGCAAACTTGCGGGTGGAGTTGGCGGCAGGCGAGGGGGACGACGCTATCGCCGCCCACGCCGCAAACGAGGCCGCCACCCCGGGCCGCCACGTGGTGGTGCTGACGGCGGACAAGGCACTGTCCGCCCGCTGCCGCGCGGCGGGGGCTTTGGTGGCGCCACCACGGACCCTGATCCGGCAGGCACGCGCCGTGCACTAGCGCAAGGTGCCCCGGTGCAGCGAAGCAGCGACGTCGCACAAACGCGCCGACCGGCGGGGCGGCACCATGGCGGCACCGGCTCGGAAGAGTGGTTAGCGACGGCCGTGAGTCGTCCTGGCGTTTCCGCAGTTTCCACACGGCGGGGTGGCTGGTTGCCCCGTTCAAGCGGGGAGGGTTCTAATTGAAACTCGATGGAACCACGAGGAGGTGTGCGTGTCTGAGCGTCCCAGTGACTGGTCTGCGGTGGGTTGGGAGCGGGACCCGGTCCCGGGGGACCCAGCCGTTGTCCGCCAAGGGGGCAGGAACTACATCGAGGTAGCTGACCGGATCAAGCAGTGCGCCGAATCCTTGCGAGCGCTGGAGGCTGGGGCCTCCACCCGTGCCCAATCAGTCACGGCACTACTGGAGCAGCGCGACGAACTGGTGGACGGCATCTGGCAGGTCGAAGGCCGCTACCGCAGCGCGGGTGAGGCACTGGAGGCATACGCCAGCGCTCTAGACCTCGCTCAGTCCCAGTCATTGACCGCGCTGTATGCCGCCCGGAACGCGCAAGACGATCTTGCCGAAGCCAGGCAGAGGAGTGCGTTCTACCAAGAACTGGCCGAAGACTACGACCCCGGCACCGAGGAGCCGGGAGCTTACGACTCTCACGTGCGATATACCCGTTTGGCTAGTCAGGCAGATCAGGACGCCATTGCTGCCCAAGGGGCGATAGACAATCAGGCCATCCTCGTGGCCGAGGCAGTGGAGCAACGGGATCGGGCCGCCGATGACGCCATCTCCCGTATCCAGCGTGCCACTAGTGCCGACGGGCTAGCAGACGGTATTTGGGAGAATTGGGGCGCCCGGCTCTTTGAGTGGGTCGAAGCTATTTCAGCCTGGGTCGCCTCCGTTGTCGGTTTGCTTGCCCTAGTGCTCTGCTGGGTACCGATACTCGGCCAGGCCCTGGCGGCCCTGGCCGCCATCGCCGGAGTAGTTAACGCGTTAGCCAATATTGTGTTGGCGATTGGAGGAGAACGCACCTGGCGCGAGGCCTTCATGGCGGTCGGCTTTGCCGCCCTGGGCTGCGTTGGCCTTAGTGGTCTACGCGGCACGGTCGGGGCTTTCAAGAACCTAAGGCACTTCCGGTCGGCCTTGAAGGAAGTAGGAGGTCTCAGCGGGGCGTTTGGTCTTTTCGCCCGCAACATCCCGGCCGGCGCCCGCGAAATCCTCACCACCATCCGCCACCCCTTCAAAGCACTCAAACAAGGCGCGGGCACCCTACGCACCCCCAAAACGAAACCCCACGGCGCACCAAAGACCGGTAACAGGACGCCTAAGTACGCCAAGGAACAGCCGGCGAAGAGCATCGACCAGGCACCGAAACCGACCACTCCAGAAGAAGTGGACGACATCGTCAATAGGATGAAGGAAGAGTCAACCCCGGGAAGAAACACAAAAGGACGAACGACGCAATTTATTCGAGAAGGCGGCCTCAGGCAAGCGGAAATGGATTTCGCAGAGCTAACCCGCGGACACCAAACGACCATAGATATAAGCAAAGGCCCAGCAGTGCAGATCTGCAATATATCCAATGGGCCAACAATCAACCTTAGGCAAGTCAGCACCCAAGGAAACGTAACCCTAGAAATACAATACACGACTAAGAGAAAAATCAAGTTCAGGTACCCATAATGCTAACAACAATATTGGACCGAGACACCATTAATCACGCTCGCGCACTGCGCGACCACATCTTCACCGACAGCCAACACCTGAACCCCAAATGGGTGGAAGAGACGGATGCCACAGTGATCGCCCAGGAGAATGAGTCTTCACTCCACCCAGACTATTTCCCGGCCATCATCCGCGCCTGCAACACCATCAGCCCAGGCGCCACCTGGTGGGCCATCTCCCACGACTTCACCCCTGAAGGCAGGCACCAACCCACGTCCCCAAAATGTTGGAGGATTATCCCTACCGAAGAAAGCCTGGATTCACTCTCGCTTAACATCTTCCCGTTCGACTGCATGATATTCACTGATGACCTCAATGCCGCATTCTCGTTTGTAAACGCCTACGAATTCACTCTGGTCGCGGGGCCACGCAGATTCATCGACGCCTACGCAGGGTCATACGCAACCGCATTGAAGGACATTTCCGAATATATCGACTACTGCGTACAACAAGAATTAGAACTTGGATTTCCCAAGGCTGCAGAGACAATTCGCGCCACCTATGCCGTTCCCATGTCACAGATGAGGCTGGGCAACGCCTAGTTCCCGCCCAGAATTCCTCACTAGGCGAGGCAGAGGATTGACACAATCGAACCCGATCGGAGCCGATCATGCTGAACCGAATCACCGATCCCGCACTCATTGGTCACGCCCGCGCAATGCGCGACACAATTTTCCTGAACAGCATGCATTTGAGGCCCGAATGGCTTAGAGAAACGGACGCTACTGTAATCTTTCAGGAGAACGAATATTCGCTCCATCCCGAATATTACCCGGCCATTATCCGCGCCTGCAACATCATCAGCCCCGGGGCAACCTGGTGGGCAATCTCCGAAGATTTCGAATATGGCGGAATGCCCCGACCCACGGATCCAGATTGTTGGAGGATTATGCCCAACGAGGAAAGCTTGAAAACACTTTCATTCGACATCTCCCCATTCGACTGCATGATATTCACTGACGACCTCAATGCCGCATTCTCGTTCGTAAACGCCTACGAATTCACCCTGGTCGCGGGGCCACGCCGATTCATCGACGCCTATGCGGGCTCATACGAGGCCGCAGTAAAAGAGTTCTCAAGGTTCGTCGACGACTACATCCAACATGACCAAAAACTCGGGTTCCCGAAGGCCACAGAGGCGATTCGCACCAACTACGTCACTCTCTTATCTCAGGCGAGGCTGGGCAACGCCTAGCCCCCACCCCGCCCCACCCGGACTTCCTCACTAAGCGAGGCAAAGGATTGACACAATCGAACCCGATCGGAGCCGATCATGCTGAACCGAATCACCGATCCCGCCCTCATTGATCGCGCCCGCGCAATGCGCGACACGATTTTCATGGACAGCATGCACTTGAGGCCCAAATGGGTGGAGGAGACGGATGCCACAGTGATCGCCCAGGAGAACGAGTCTTCACTCCATCCGGACTATTTCCCGGCCATCATCCGCGCCTGCAATACCATAAGCCCAGGCGCCACCTGGTGGGCAATCTCCGAGGATTTCAACTCCGGAGGCGAGCCACGCCCCACAGATCCAAAATGCTGGCGGATCATACCCACCGAAGAAAGCCTAGATATGCTTTCATTCAAGATCTTCCCATTCGACTGCATGATATTCACTGACGAGCTCAATGCCGCGTTCTCGTACGTAAACCCCTCCGAATTCACCCTGATTGCAGGCCCGCGCCGATTCTCCGAAGCCTACGCAGGCTCATACGAGGCCGCAGTAAAAGAGTTCTCCGAGTTCGTAGAAGACTGCATTCAGCAAGAGCAGGAGCTTGGATTCCCACGGGTCGCAGAGGCCCTCCGCGCCAACTTCGCCATCCCCATGTCACAGATGAGGCTGGGCAACGCCTAGCCCCCACCCCGCTCCCGCCCGAACTTCCTCACTAGGCGAGGCAAAGGATTGACGCAATCGAACCCGATCGGAGCCGATCATGCTGAACCGAATCACCGATCCCGCCCTCATTGATCGCGCCCGCGCAATGCGCGACACAATTTTCCTGGACAGCATGCACCTAAATCCCGCATGGGTATCACAACAGGACGCCACTGTCATTGCCCAAGAAAACGCATACTCACTTCATCCTGCATACTATCCATCTATCATCCGAGCCTGCAACACCATCAGCCCAGCCGCCGCATGGTGGGCGATAACCGAGGACCGCTGCATTTCGGACCCACCGGAAGATATGCGCTCAATGTGCTGGAAGATTCTCCCAACGGAGGAGGCCTTGTCCGAGATCGAGCGTGCGGCTACCCCTTTTGACTGCATGCTTTTTTCAGGCGAACTCAATGCAGCGTTCTCATTTGTGCACCACCAGGAGTTCACGCTAGTAGCTGGACCGCGTAGATTCATCGACGCCTACGCAGGCTCATACGAGGCCGCAGTAAAAGAGTTCTCCGAGTTCGTAGAAGACTGCATTCAGCAAGAGCAGGAGCTTGGATTCCCACGGGTCGCAGAGGCACTCCGCGCCAACTTCGCCATCCCCATGTCACAGATGAGGCTGGGCAACGCCTAGGTTTCCCGGAATCAGAACCGGGGCGGGTAACCCCTCGGAAGGTGCACCAATCCCTCGAATGGTCGCGCAACCCCACAAAAGGGCCTGCATCTACTGGCCACTCCGAGGCCCCCAATACACTCCCTTTTGGGAAGAGCCGGATATCTGCACGCCCTTCTGCTTCTCCCTCTCCCCTCCTCCGTCAACACTAGGATGGGGGCATGCAAGCAGGATCTACTCCCGACCAGCCCTCTGAACAGGGCACCGAGATATGGATACGTAACGGGGGCCTGCCGCAGGCCGAAGCGGACTTCGGCGAGCTAACTCGCGGACACCCGATCGCTTCCGAGTTCAATCAGGGCAACCCGCTCCACGTCTGCAACGTACCCAGCGGTCCCACGATCATCCTTCGCGGCCTCAGCTCTTTGGCAAGCCCCAGGCTCGACATCATCCAGCCCTCCGGTGCGCGCGTAAAGTTCAGGTACCCCTAATGCTGACCAAAATCCTCGCTCCCTCTACCGTCGACCACGTTCGCGCACTACGGGACCAGATCTTTGCGGACAGCACGCACTTCAATCCGGAGTGGGTTTCCCGGCAGGACGCGACCGTCATCGCGCAAGAGAACGACGACATGCTCTGCGCCGCCTTCTACGGGGACCTGATCCTGGCTTGTAACATCGCCAACCCGGGGGCCACCTGGTGGGTCATCACCAACGACTACCTGCACCAAGCCCCGCCCAGACGGCCGGCTCCCTATTGCTGGCAACTGATTCCCACCGAGGAGAGCCTGGCGCAACTGCGCGGCGAAGTCGCACCCTTCGACTGCATGCTATTCACGGACGACCTCGGTACCGCCTTTTCGTTCTCAGACGAGGCGGAGTTCACCCTCATTGGCGGGCCGCAACGCGTCATCAACGCCTACGCCGGTTCCTACGAGGCAGCCTTCCAGGACTTCTCCACCTACACGCAGGAGTGCGTTGACGTATTGACGAACTCCCAGATTTCGAATGGGCGGCCCGCGACCCCGGAGCGCTTCCACCAGCAGTTCCAAATGGCCATGTCGCAGTTCCGACGCGGCAACAGCTAGCGCGGCCGCCCACCAACCCGCTGTCCACCCCTCGCCTTCGCCTGCCGGGGCTCGAGACCTGCCCATAGACTTGCAGACATGACTTCTCGACTCGCATGGGGATACGGACTGGCAACGATCTCGCAGTCCGGGCAGACGCTCGATGTTTGGTATCCGGCCCCGCAGCTGGGGCCACTGCCGCAGGAATCTGGCAGCGAGCTGCGTCAGCAGCTGACCTCGATGGAGGCCAAGGACGAGGCCCGTGGGGTCTACACCTCCGTGGTGCGCACTCAGGTGGACCTGGACGACGCCCCGCAGTCCACAGCGGACGCCTACCTGCGCCTGCACCTACTGTCGCACCGCCTGGTGCAGCCCAACACGGTGAATCTGGACGGCATCTTCTCCCGGATGGCCAACGTGGTGTGGACCTCTGCGGGCCCGTGCCCGGTGGAGGGATTCGAGGAGACCCGCCTGCGCCTGCGCCGCAAGTTCGGTGCCGTGGAGGTGCGGGGCATCGACAAGTTCCCGCGCATGGTGGACTACGTGGTGCCCGCCGGCGTCCGCATCGGTGACGGCGACCGCGTGCGCCTGGGCGCCTACCTCTCCGAGGGAACCACCGTCATGCACGCTGGCTTCGTCAACTACAACGCCGGCACGCTGGGAGTCTCCATGGTGGAGGGCCGCATTTCCCAGGGCGTGGTGATCGGCGACGGCTCGGACATCGGTGGCGGCGCCTCCACGATGGGTGTCCAGTCCGGCGGTAGTGGGCGCAAGGTGAGCGTGGGCGAGCGCTGCCTGCTGGGCGCCAACTCCGGTCTGGGCATCGCGCTGGGCGACGACTGCGTGGTGGAGGCCGGTCTCTACCTCACCGCGGGCACCAAGGTGTCCTTCCTGCCCACCGGTGGCGTGGTTCCCGGCCAGCACGGCCTGTTCCGCGACCCCAAGATCGTCTCCGCCCGGGACCTGTCCGGCGCGTCGAACGTGCTCTACCGCCGCAACTCGGTCACCGGTGCCGTGGAGGCGCTGGCCCGCGGTGGCAGGGCCATCGAGTTCGCTCCGGACTCGCCGCTCGCCTGACGGCAAACACTGCCTCCGCACGCAGGCGTGGGCCCGGGGAAGGAAACCGCTTCCCCGGGCCCACACTCCGTTTCGCGCCGGCTCAGTCCTTGGCGACGCGCTCGCGCAGCGGAACGTAGTCGCGCTCGGCGTAGCCGGTGTAGACCTGACGCGGGCGGCCGATGCGGGTGGTCGGGTCGTTGATGAGCTCGCGGTACTGCGCGATCCAGCCCGGCAGGCGCCCCAGCGCGAACAGCGGGGTAAACATCTTGGTCGGGAAGCCCATGGCCTTGTAGATCAGGCCGGTGTAGAAGTCCACGTTCGGGTAGAGCTTGCGCTCGATGAAGTAGTCGTCGCTGAGCGCGATCTCCTCGAGCTCCATCGCGATGTCCAGCAGGTTGTCGCGGGCGCCCAGACGCGAAAGCACGTCGTGGGCGGTCTCCTTGACGATGGCGGCGCGCGGGTCGTAGTTCTTGTAGACGCGGTGGCCAAAGCCCATCAGGCGCACGCCGTCTTCCTTGTTCTTCACCTTGCGCATGAAGTCGGCCACGGTCATGTCGGACTCGTTGATCTGGCGCAGCATGCGCAGCACGGCCTCGTTGGCGCCGCCGTGGAGCGGGCCGGACAGGGCGCCCACGCCGGCGGCCACGGAGGCGTACATGTTGGCGTTGGAGGAGCCCACCAGGCGAACGGTGGAGGTGGAGCAGTTCTGCTCGTGGTCTGCGTGCAGGATCAGCAGCATGTCCAGCGCCTTCACCAGGGCCGGGTCGATGTCGTAGCTCTGGTAGGGCAGGCCGAAGGTCATGCGGATGAAGTCCTCGACGTAGGAGCGCTGGTTGTCCGGGTAGAGCAGCGGCAGGCCGGCGGCGCGCTTGGCGATGTAGCTGATCATGGTGGGCACCTTGGCCAGCAGGAGCACGGTGGCGAGCTCCACCTGCTGCGGGTCCTTGGGGTCAAGGGTCTGCTGGTAGTAGGTGGCCAGGCCGGCGATTCCGGCCTGCAGGATGGCCATCGGGTGACCGTTGGCGGGGAAGGCGGTGAAGAAGGCCTTGAAGTCCTCGTGCAGCAGGCGGTGGCGCTTGATGCGGCGGATCACGGCCTCCAGGGTGGCGGCGTCGGGCAGCTCGCCGAAGATGAGCAGGTAGGCCACCTCCAGGAAGGAGGACTGCTTGGCCAGCTGCTCAATCGGGTAGCCGCGGTAACGCAGGATGCCGGCGTCGCCGTCGATGTAGGTGATGGACGACGCTGCCGGGGCGGTGTTCATGAAGCCCGGGTCCAGCGTGATCAGGCCGGTTTCCTTCAGCAGCGGCGCGATCTGCAGGCCGTCGCTGCCTTCGGTGGCGGCGACGCGGGGCAGGTGGAGCACCTTTTCCCCCACGGTGAGCTGTCCGTCGGGGCGGGCGTCTTGGGTGCGCTCTTCGATTTCAGACATGGTTCCTCGTTTGCTTCTCGCCGCCCCGTGGGGCGCAACCTCGGTCCTGGGCACAAGGTCCCAGTAGCTTCCCTCACTGTAGCGGCACGCCCCGCCTATCGCACAGGTTTGCGGCATTTGGGCGCTCTTGCGCCCCGGGTTTGGACGGCGTTTGGACGACGCTGCCGCCTGCCCCTCTTTCGACCGTTGGCCGCGCGGTTTTGCGGCCGATGGGAGCTGCCCGCTCGGCTCCACCGACCGGGCAGCACAGGCTCGGGCGGCCCGAGCCCGGTAGCCGGTTCAGGCCAGGCTGGCCCCGGCTAGGCGTTCGACGGCGGCGTCGATGCGCTCGTCGCTGGCGGTCAGGGCGATGCGCACGTAGGGGGCGGCCTGTTCCCCGTAGAAGTCGCCGGGGGCGGCCAGGATGCCCAGCTCGGCTAGGCGGTCCACCAGCTCGCGCCCGCTCAGGCCGGGCACGCGGCCCCACAGGTAGAGGCCGGCCCGGCTGTCCGGGTCCAGTTCCATCCCGGCGGCCTTGGCGGCGGGCACTAGGGCGTCGCGGCGGCGGCGGTAGACCTCGCGCTGGGCGTCCACGTGGCCGTCGTCCCCCAGGGCGGCCACGAGGGCGGCCTGGACGGGGCCGGGCACCAGCAGGCCCAGGTGCTTGCGGGTCTCGACCACCGCAGCCACGGCGGCCTCGTCGCCGGCCAGCAGGGCGGCGCGGTAGCCGGCCAGGTTGGACTGCTTGGACAGGGAGTAGAGGGCCAGGAGGCCGGTCAGGTCGCCGTCGGTCACCCGGGGGTCCAGCAGGGAGGGAACGTCGTCCACCTCCCAGGCCAGCTCGGCGTAGCACTCGTCGCTGACCACCATGGCGCCGCGCCGGCGCGCCCACGCCACGATGCGGCGCAGCTGCTCCACGCTCAGCACGTGCCCGTGGGGGTTGCCGGGGCTGTTGAGCCAGACCAGGTCGGCGTCGGGCCACTGCTGCGGGTCGTCGCCCACGGGGATGGGGGTGGCGCCCGCCAGGCGCGCGCCCACGTCGTAGGTGGGGTAGGCCATGGCGGGCAGCAGCACCGTGTCGCCGGCCGCCGCGCCCAGCAGGAGCGGCAGGAGCGCCACGGCCTCCTTGGAGCCGATGGTGGGGATGACCTGGCTGGGCTTGAGCCCGGGCACGCTCCGCCTGCGCGCAAACCAGTCGCAGATCGCCTGCCTCACCGCAGCGGTGCCCACGGTGAGCGGGTAGCCGGGCGAGTTCGCTGCGGCGGCCAGGGCCTGCGTGGCCACTGCGGGGCTGTCGTCCACGGGGGTGCCCACGGAGAGGTCAACGATCCCACCGGGGTGGGCCTGGGCACGCAGCCTGGCGCCCTCCAGGGTGTTCCACGGGAACTCGGGCAGCGGTAGCGCTCGGGGCAGGCGGGCCATCAGTCGAGCCCGTGCTCTGCGCGGTACTCGAGGTTCTGCGGCGGCAGGGCGGCGATCATGGCGTCGTCGTGCGCGATCTTGCCCATCGAGGCGGCGCCTCCCGGCGAGCCGATCTCGCTGAAGAAGTCGGCGTTGGCCCGGTAGTAGTCGCTCCACTCCTCGGGCAGGTCGTCCTCGTAGAAGATGGCCAGCGTGGGGCAGACGGGCTCGCAGGCGCCGCAGTCCACGCACTCGTCCGGGTGAATGTAGAGCGAGCGTTCGCCCTCGTAGATGCAGTCCACCGGACACTCGTCAACGCAGGCGCGGTCCTTGACGTCCACACACGGCTGGGCGATGACGTAGGTCATGAGGTAGTTCCTCTCCCGGTTGGTTCAACTGTTCTCTATTATCCCCCACCATGGAAAGCTCGCAGCGGAGGAGTGCGCCACGCCCCTTGCCTTGGTTGGAATGGCGCGTCGGCGAGCGCGTCACCCTGCTCTACCGCGAGGCGGGAAATCTGCAAGAGGTGGTGGGTGAATTACTGGAGTGCGGCCCCCACGGGGTGCTGATCCGCTCCCGGCGCGGCGACGTTTCCGTCCACGCCACCCAGATGGTGGTGGGCAGGCGCGTGCCTTCTTTGCCCGACGTTCCGCCCCGCGTCCCCTAGAGGTTCACGCCGCCCAGTGGCGGCCAGACGCCGGGGCGGGGCGCGGCGGTCCCGGTGCTCTGTTGCAGGGGCGGGGCGCGGCGGTCCCGCGGCGGGGAGCCGGGCCTACTTGCAGACGATCTCGTCCACCGCCTGGTAGTGGGTGGTCCAGTCCTGGCTCTCCTTGACCTCGCCGTGGCTGCGCACGCGCGTGACGGTGACGGAGAATCCGGCCCCGCCCTCCTCCTGCGGCTCGCACGGCTTGGTGAAGACCTCGCGCTTGGTGGGCGGACGATAGCTAAAGCGCTCTGAGGTCCAGTGCTCCACGTTCCAGTGCTTGGTGGACCAAACCTTGATCCAGGCGACGTCGTCCGTCACCCCCGCCTCCAGCAGGGCGGCGTAGGGGGTGTCGTTAGTCCACTTCACGTCCAGGTGGCCGGTCCACAGCGTGGCCTCCCGCCCCTCCGGGTAGCGCGAGAGGTACTCGGTGTGGGGGCGGTGCTCCACGTCCACGAAGCCGGCCAGGAAGCCCGCATTGAAAACGTTGGTGGCAAGCTGCGAGAGTCCACCCCCCATGGAGTCGGTGTGGATGCCGTTGATGATCACCCCGGCGTCCACGAAACCGGTGTGCGCGTCCACCTCGCCAAGGGTCTGCTCCAGGGAGAAGGTCTCCCCCGGGCGCACGATCGTGCCGTTGACCAGCTCGGAGCCGCGGGCGATGTTGGCGGTGCGGCGCGTCTCCCAGGTGAGCGGGGTGGAGAAGTCCGCGATCACCTCCTTAATGCCCAGGGCCTCGGCGTCCTTCGTGCTGAACTCGGCCGGCTTGGCCTCCAGGCTGACCGGGGCGTTGCGGTTCTGGTTAGACACGGCGGCCTTCTCGATGGCCTCGGCCAGGGCCTGCGCCGTGACCTGCTTGCCGTCCACGGCGGGCACCACGCGCGGCTTGCCGTCCGCGATCTCCACCTTGGCGTCCTTCGGGGCCACGTTGTGGGCAGCAAGCTGGGAGGCCAGCAGCTGCTGGACCGCCTCGCCGTCCACCTTGGCCACCAAATCCCCGTCCACGGGCTCGAAGGAGACCACCTGCCCCAGCTGCTCGGCGGAGAGCTGCAGGGCGGAGCCGTCGATCTGCACCGTCACCGGCGCGCCCAGCACCACCTTGGCCTGCGCGGCGGCGCTGTCCACCGCCGCCTGGCCCACCTGCGGCTCCACTGCGTCCCCCGGCAGGGGCAGGCGCTGGCCGGTCATCCAATCGTTGCTGAGCGTCTCGACGGCCCCCGCGATGTTCGGCTTCAACCCGGCGGCTGCGTCGGTGACCTGCACCTGTCCCGCCACCAACGCAACCGCGCCCTCGGTGGGGGCGGTGGTCAGAGCGTCGGACACCTGCTCCAGGGCGGTCGTGAGGGCGGCCGCGTCAGCACCGGTGGCGACCTCAACGGACGCGCCCCCAAAGAGGTGCTGCCACAGCACCACCGGGGAGAAGGACAGGCCGGTGTAGGGGGCCAGGGTCGCGGCAGCGTCGAAACGCAACCCCGCCTGCGCGGGCACGATCTGCGCCTCCTTCTCCCCCAGCGTCACAGTGAGCGGGTCCTGCAGCCGCGCGGCCAGGGCCTCCTCGATAGCGGCGGCCGCCTCCCCCGGCTCCATTCCACCCACCGGCACACCGCTCACCGTCATGCCGTTGGGCAGCTCGTCGGAGACCGCGAACGCGGTCCCCACGTAGCCGGCCACCAGCGCGGCGCCCGCCACGGCCCCACCGATCAGCCAGCGTCGGCCGTGCTTGCGCGCGGGCTCACCGCTAGCGTCGCCGCTCTGCTGCGCCGCTACCTCGCCAATCTCCGCCACTGCCGTCATTGTGTCCTCACCCGCGCCGCTTGCGGGCGGCAATCTTGGCGCGCTCGGTGGCGTCCAGCACCACCTTGCGAATGCGCACGTCCTCGGGGGTGACCTCCACGCACTCGTCGTCGGAGGCGAACTCGATGCACTCCTCCAGGGTCAGCGTGCGCGGCGGCACCAGGTTCTCAAAGGAATCGGCCGTGGAGGAGCGCATGTTCGTCAGCTTCTTTTCCTTGGTGATGTTGACGTCCATGTCCTCGTTGCGGGAGTTCTCGCCCACAACCTGGCCCTCGTAGACCTGGGAGGTGGGCTGCACAAAGAACGAGCCGCGCTCCTGCAGGTTGATCATCGCGTACGGCGTGACGGCCCCGGCGCGGTCAGCCACCAGCGAGCCGGTGTTGCGGTGCTCGATGTTGCCGGCCCACGGCTCGTATCCCTCCGCGATGGAAGAGGCGATGCCGGTGCCGCGCGTCTCCGTCAAGAAGCGGGTGCGGAAGCCGATCAGGCCGCGCGCCGGCACCAGGAACTCCATGCGGATCCAGCCGGTGCCGTGGTTAGACATGGTTTCCATGCGGCCCTTGCGGGCGGCCATCAGCTGCGTGACCGCGCCCAGGTGCTCCTCCGGCACGTCGATGGTCATGCGCTCCACCGGCTCCATGACCTTGCCGTCCACGGTCTTCGTGACCACCTGCGGCTTGCCCACCGTGAGCTCGAAGCCCTCGCGGCGCATCTGCTCCACCAGGATCGCCAGCGCCAGCTCGCCACGGCCCTGCACCTCCCAGGCGTCGGGGCGGTCCGTGGGCAGCACGCGCAGCGAGACGTTGCCGATCAGCTCGCGATCCAAGCGGTCCTTAACCTGGCGCGCGGTGACCTTGGCGCCCTTGACGCGCCCGGCCAGCGGGGAGGTGTTGATGCCGATCGTCATGGAGATGGCCGGGTCGTCCACGGTGATCAGCGGCAGCGGACGCGGGTCTTCCGCGTCCACCAGCGACTCGCCGATCATGATGTTCTCAATGCCTGCCACGGCCACGATGTCACCGGCGTGGGCTTCCAGGGCGGGCACCCGCTCCAGGGCCTCGGTGCGCAGCAGCTCTGAGATGCGCACGGTCTGGCTGGTGCCATGCTGGCGGTACCAGGCCACGTTCTGGCCCTTCTTCAGCGTGCCGTTGTGGATGCGCAACAGCGCCAGGCGGCCCAGGAACGGGGAGGCATCCAGGTTCGTGACATGCGCCTGCAACGGCGCGCCCTCCTCATAGGTGGGGCCAGGAATGCGCTCCAGGATGGTGGCGAACAACGGCTCCAGGTCAGTGTTGGTCGGCAAGGTGCCATCTGCTGGCTGCACCGTGTCTGCCCGCTGTGCCTTCGCGGAGGCGTAGATGACGGGCACGTCCAGCAGGGCGTCCAGGTCCACCTCGACCTCGTCGGCCAGGTCGCTGGCCAGGCCCAGCAGCAGGTCGGTGGCCTCACCCACCACCTCGGTGATGCGGGAGTCGGGACGGTCCACCTTGTTCACCACGATGATGACGGGCAGGCGGGCGGCCAGGGCCTTGCGCAGCACGAATCGGGTCTGCGGCAGCGGCCCCTCTGAGGCGTCCACCAGCAGCACCACGCCGTCCACCATGGACAGGCCGCGCTCCACCTCGCCACCGAAGTCGGCGTGGCCCGGGGTGTCGATCACGTTGATGGTGACGCCCTCGGTCAGGCCCCGCTCCAGCGCCGACGGCCCCGTGTAGTGGATCGCCGTGTTCTTCGCCAGGATCGTGATGCCCTTCTCGCGCTCCAGGTCACCGGAGTCCATCACGCGCTCGCCGGCCTTCTCCGCGTCGTGCGCCTTGAAGGCACCGGCCTGCCAGAGCATGGCGTCGACGAGCGTGGTCTTGCCGTGGTCGACGTGGGCGACGATGGCTACGTTGCGGAGGTTTTCGCGCTGGGGCATTGCTTTCCTTGTTGTATTGAGGCGGTTCTTTTTGCTCCGCCATAGGCAGATTAGTGGTTGGGGGCCGTGTGCGCCCGGAGAGCCTGCGGCCTGTGGAGGCCCGGCCCTGGCGCGGGGCGTGCCGCCCGGTCAGGACCGGTCAGAGGCGGCGAGCGCACGCCCCCGAGAGGATCGGTTCCCTGCGATCCCGCTCGCCACGCGGCCGTTCTTCGTGGCGGCAAGAATTGGGGTGGCCGGTTGGTTTGTGCGGCTTCGTGGCCGACGTCGTCCATCCCGCGCCACTCCCGCCTCACCGCCACTCGTTGCGGCTAGAAGATCGTGGCCACGCGCACGGCGATGGCCGCGAGCGCGGCGGCAAGGACGGCCAGGGCCGCCCAGTTCCAGGTGGAGCGCACCTCGGTGCCAAGCGCGTTGGCGTTGGTGGTCTTCACGCGGGGGCCCAGGCCCTCCTCCTGCCACCGCGGGGAGCGACGCTCGATGAGCATGCCGGCGGCGCGGGCGTCGGCCCCAAAACGCAGCTGGGGCAGGTCGCTGTAGAAGTAGGCCTCGGGGATTTCCGGGGCCACGTGGTCGCGGCGGGTGATGCCGCCAGTGGCGGCGCACGCGGTCGCGGTGATCGGGCGGCGGCCCTTCAGCTTGATCTTCAGGGCCCACCTAGTGTCAACGCCGTCGTACGCGGCCCAGGGGATCACGTGCGTGCGGGCCAGGTTGCGCACCAGCAGGCCGCCATCTTCCAGCACCACCACCGGCCACAGCCACCACAGCACGGCCCCGACCAGAGCCGCCACGGGCACCACGCCGTCACGGGCCAGCTCGCTGAAGCCGCCATGACGCACCTGCAGCACCCACACCACCACGGCCGCCACGGCCACAACGGCCGGGCCGGCCACGGCGAAGCGGGAGCGCATCACGACTCGGGGGCTGCTGGACATGCCTGTAATTCTCCCACGCCCGCCGCCGCGTGCCGTGGTGAGCCTGCCCACCCCGGGTGTGGGCTGACCCGACCCCGCCGGGCCCCGCGTAGAACCCGCTGAACTGCCCACCCCGGGTGTGGGTGGGCCGCCCCAGCTTCTCCAGGACACAGCAAAGCGCGGGGGATGAAGCGTGTTTGCTTCATCCCCCGCGCCACTCAGGCTGCGGGATCACCCGGACCTACCGGGCACTTCCCTTTCGCCTAGATCGAGGCTCAGCTTGCGCTGGCTAGATCACTTGGCGTCAGCCACGTAGCCGCGAACCTCGGGCGTGTTGGAGGAGATACCGAAGGAGCCGTAGTTGGCCAGGTCCTTCGGGACACCCACGAACAGCACGCGGTTGTAGATCGGCAGGGTGTGGACGTTGTCCCAGATCTTCTGGTCAACCTCGTTGGTGAGCTTAATGCGCTCGGCCTTGTCGAGGGTGGTGGAGATGATGTTGGCCTTCTCGATGATCTCCGGGTCGTCGATCTGAGCGTAGTTGGAGCCACCGTTGCCGTAGATCTGGTTGATGTTGTTCATCGGGAACGGGGTGCCGATCCAGGTGAACGCGATGATCTCGAACGCACCGCTGGACAGGGTGGTGGAGAAGGTGGCCGGGTCGATCGGAACGAGCTCGATCTCGACACCGATCTCCTTCATCTGGGCCTGCAGCAGCTTGCCCTCGTTCTCGGAGGTGAAGACACCGGTCATCATGGCGTACTTGATGGTCAGGCGCTTGCCGTCCTTCTCGCGGATGCCGTCGGCGCCCGGCTTCCAGCCCAGCTCCTCGAGCTCGGCCTTGGCCTTCTCCTGGTTGAAGGCGTACTCACCAGCGTTGTCCTGGTAGCCCTCCTGGCCCGGCATGAAGAAGTGGTTGTTCAGCATCAGGGTCTCGGGCTTCACCGGCAGACCAGCCAGGTCGGACTCGGCGATGGCGGCGCGGTTGATGCCCTTGACGATGGCGCGGCGCAGCTCGACGTCCTGCAGCAGGCCGGCCTTGGAGTTGAAGGTGAAGTGACGCCACTGCGGGGACAGCGCACCACGCAGGTCAGCGTCGGCGCGGCCCTTCAGCAGCTCGTACTGGGAGGAGTCGATGGCCTGGGCCACGTCGAGCTCCTTGTTGGCGAAGGCGTTGCCCTGGCCCTCGCCCGGGACGACCTTGATGACCATGGAGTCCAGCTTGGCCGGCTCGCCCCACCACTTCGGGTTGCGGCCGTACTCAACGGTCTTGGCGCCCTTGTCGATCTTGGTGATCACGAAGGCACCGGTGTGCCAGTTGAGGTTGGGCTCAGAGATCTGGGCCTCGTTGAAGACCTGCGGGTTGGCAACCGCGTCGCGGTGCTGCACCTGGGAGAACGGGGCCTGCCAGTCCGGGTAGGCGGCGGCGAAGGTGGCCACGACCTCGAACTCGTTGGCGCCCTGCTCGATGGACTCGATCTGGTCAAAGCCGTCGGTGGAGGGGACCACGAACTCCGGGTTGGAGCCGTTGGAGGCCTTCCAGGTGGCGACGTAGTCGGCAACCGTGATCGGGGTGCCGTCGTTCCAGATGGCCTTCGGGTTCAGCTTCAGGGTGACGACGGTCTTGCCGTCCTTGTCAGCAGCCTCAGCGGACTCAAGGAAGGTCGGGTTCGGGGTGAACACACCGGCGTCGGTCACGGTGAAGTTCTGCGGCAGAACGGGGTCGATCAGGTCGCCCACGTCGCCGGTGTTGCCGTTCAGGTGAGCGCGGTTCCACTGCTCAACGTCAGCAGCGATGGCCATGCGCAGGGTGCCGCCATCCTTGAGCTCGGAAGCTTCCTTGGGGTTGATGTTGGAAGCCGGGTGGCCCTCAGACCCCGCAGCGCCACCCTCGGTGCTGCCGGAGCAGCCGGCCAGCAGCAGGGCACCGGCGGCCGCGAGAGCAAATACGCCCTTGTTGAGTCGCATGTGTTGCTTCTCCTTCGTTTTTTGGGACTACGCAGCGACGCTGCGCGTACGTAAGGCAAAGCCAACCACATCAGTTCTCGTTTGCTAAGACGCGGGTGCATAAAGATTCCAAACCGTGACCTTCGTCCGGGGTCACGAAGGGCGGGAACTTGTGAAGCGTTCCGCATGTTTATGCACATACGGGTCAGTTTCGGGCGGAGTTTCGGGCGCCACACCCGCGCGGCGCACGCGCCACTGCTCACCCGCCACCACCCCACTGAAGGACTGCTATCTACGTCACACCGCAAGGCCTGTCCCAGATGCTGAGAAAGACGGGAGGAGGTCAACGCCGCACCAACAGCAAGCCCTCCACCGACACCTGCACGCCAACGCGCCGCCAAAGCAAGTCCACACCCCCACGCCAATGCGCCGCGCTCCCCCAGCCACACCACTGCACCCTCCGCAGCCACGCCCCGTCCACGCCCGAGCCTCAATGCCGGCCAGTTGGGGCCCGAACAACGCCAAGCGGCCCAGCCCCCTGCATCTCACCCCAACAAAGCACGGCCAATCTCGACGTTTGCGGCTTCAACTCGACGAAGGGCAGCGAATCTCGACGTTTGCGGCTTCAACTCGACGAAAGGCAGTGAATCTCGACGTTTGCGGCTTCAACTCGACGAAAGGCAGCGAATCTCGACGTTCGCCTGACCCGAAACGTCGAGTTGAACACCTCAACGTCGAGTTGAAGAGCCAAACGTCGAGTTTCAACAACCCAAGCACCAGCCCCCGCCGCCACGCTCCCCCAGCCACACCACTGCACCCTCCGCAGCCACGCCCGGTCCACGCCCGAGCCTCAATGCCGGCCGGTTGGGGCCCGAACAACGCCAAGCGGCCCAGCCCCCTGCATCTCACCCCAACAAAGCACGGCCAATCTCGACGTTTGCGGCTTCAACTCGACGAAGGGCAGCGAATCTCGACGTTCGCCTGACCCGGAACGTCGAGTTGAACACCTCAACGTCGAGTTGAAGAGCCAAACGTCGAGTTTCAACAACCCAATCACCAGCCCCCGCCGCCACGCTCCCCCAGCCACACCACTGCACCCTCCGCAGCCACGCCCTGTCCACGCCCGGGCCTCAATGCCAGCCAGTTGGGGCGCGAACAACGCCAAGCGGCCCAGCACCCTGCATCTCACCCCAACGAAGCATGGCCAATCTCGACGTTTGCGGCTTCAACTCGACGAAGGGCAGCGAATCTCGACGTTCGCCTGACCCGAAACGTCGAGTTGAAGAGCCAAACGTCGAGTTGAAGAGCCAAACGTCGAGTTTCAACAACCCAAGCACCAGCCCACGCCCCACCCCCACACCAGCGTCCGCACACCCGCGCGCACACAAAGGCGGGGCGGGGGATCTTCTCCCCCGCCCCGCCGAGCTTGCCCATCAGGGACCTAGATGACGGAGACAACCTCCGGGTAGTGGCAGGCCGTCTGGTGGTCTGCTTCCGCCTGCTGGCTCAGGTCCGGCATGGAGCCGAGGCACGCCTTGCGCTCCTCCTCGCCCAGCATGAGGAACTTCTGGCAGCGGGTGCGGAAGCGGCAGCCCGAGGGCGGGTTGGCCGGGGAGGGCAGGTCGCCCTTCAGCACGATCCGCTCACGCGAGCGCTCCTTCTCCGGGTCCGGGAGTGGAATGGCGGAGAGCAGTGCCTGCGTGTAGGGGTGGGTGGGGGCGTCGAACACGGAGTTGACGTCGCCGATCTCCACGATCCGGCCCAGGTACATGACCGCGACGCGGTCGCTGACGTGGCGGATCACGGACAGGTCGTGGCTGACGAACAGGTAGGACAAGCCCATCTTGGACTTCAGCTCTTCGAGCAGGTTGATCACACCGGCCTGGATGGAGACGTCCAGGGCGGAGACCGGCTCGTCCAGGATCAGCAGGCGCGGCTCGAGCGCCAGGGCGCGCGCGATACCGATGCGCTGACGCTGACCACCGGAGAAGTTACGCGGGTAGCGGTTGACGTGGCTGGCCTCCAGGCCCACCAGCTCCATCAGCTCCTTGACGCGCGACTCGATCTTCTCCTTGGGCACGCCGTTGTAGCGCATGGGCTCGGCGATGATGTCGAAGATAGGCATGCGCGGGTCCAGGGACGCCATCGGGTCCTGGAACACCACCTGCACGTCGCGGCGCACCACGCGGCGCTCGGAGCGGGACACGTTGGCGGTGTCGCGTCCCAGCACCACCACGGTGCCCTCTTGGACCTTGGTGAGGTTGAGGATCTCCAGCAGGGTGGTCGTCTTGCCACAGCCGGACTCGCCCACCAAGGCCAGGGTCTCGCCGGTGCGAACGTCGAACGAAAGCCCGTCCACGGCGTGCACGGTGCCCACGCGGCGCTTGAACACGGCGCCCTTCATGAGCGGGAAGTGCTTCTTCAGCCCCTCCACCTTCAGCACCGTCTCGCGCTCCTCGCGCGGCACGTGCTCGATCTCCGACTCCGGGATCTCCGGCACGGGGTAGATGTCGGTGTAGGTCAGCGAGTTGTCGCCGATCTCCTTGGCGCGCCTACAGGCCACGGCGTGGCCCTCGCGGCCCAGCGCCGGCGTCAGCTCGGGCTCCTCGGTCAGGCACTCGTCGGTGGACATCGGGCAGCGCGCGGCAAACGGGCAGCCCGGGGGAAGAGCCAGCAGCGAGGGCGGGTTGCCCTCGACCGGGGTGAGGACTTCCTTGTTGCCGTCCAGGCGGGGCAGGGAGCCCAGCAGACCGATGGTGTAGGGCATCTGGGAGCGGTAGAACACGTCGCCCACGTCGCCGGTTTCCACCACGCGGCCCGCGTACATGACGGCCACACGGTCGGCGATGCCGGCCACGACACCCAGGTCGTGCGTGATCATGATGATCGCCGCACCGGTCTCCCGCTGGGCGGTGCGCAGCACGTCCAGGATCTGCGCCTGGATGGTCACGTCCAGTGCGGTGGTGGGCTCGTCGGCGATGATCAGCGACGGGTTGTTGGCGATCGCGATGGCGATGACGGCGCGCTGGCGCATACCGCCGGAGAACTCGTGCGGGAAGGCCTTGGCACGCACGTCGGGGTTGGGGATGCCAACCAGGTCCAGCAGCTCTACGGCTCGCTTCCAGGCGTCCTTGTCGCTGATCTCCTGGTGGACCTTCAGGGCCTCCACGATCTGGTCACCGACGGTGTAGACCGGGGTGAGCGCGGAGAGCGGGTCCTGGAAGATCATGCCCATCTGGGCGCCGCGCACGTGGGAGAGGTAGTTGTCGCTGCGGCCCAGCAGCTCGGTGCCGTGCAGCTTGACGGAGCCGGAGACCTGCGCGGTCTCGTCCAGCAGGCCCATGACGGACATGGAGGTGACGGACTTACCGGAGCCGGACTCACCTACGATGCCCAGCACCTCACCGGGGTTGACGGTCAGGTTGACGCCACGGACGGCGTGAACAACGCCGTCCTCGGAGGGGAAGCGGACGTTGAGGTCCTTGATCTCGAGCACCGGCACCCCCGGGGTGGGGGTAGGCAGCTCCAGCCGAGAGATGGTTGCGGCCTTCTTGCTCATGCGTTGCCTCCGGCAGACTTAGAGGACGGGTCGAGTGCGTCACGCACACCATCACCAACGAAGTTCACGCACACCAGGGCCAGCGTCAAGACGGCGGCCGGCGGCATGAAGAGCCACGGGTGGGTGGTGGCACGCGCCTGTCCGTAGGAGATCAGAGTACCGAGGGACACTTCCGGGGCCTGCACGCCGAAGCCGAAGTAGGACAGCGTGGTCTCGGCCAGCACTGCGGAGGCGACGCCCAGGGTGGCGTCGATGATCAGCAGCGAGGAGATGTTGGGCAGGATGTGCTTGGTGATGATGGAGAACGCGGGCACGGACATGTACTTGGCGGCCGTCACGTAGTCCAGGGTGCGCACGGACAGGGTCAGGGAGCGCACCACGCGGGAGGAGAGCATCCAGCCGAAGGCACCGAGCAGCAGGATCAGCATCCACACGCTGCCGCTGGCCTTTCCGGTGGAGTGGGCCAGCACGGCGATGATCAGGAAGGAGGGGATCACCAGCAGCAGGTCGACCACCCAGAGGGTGACGCGGTCGAACCAGCCGCCGAAGTATGCGGCGGAGGCGCCCACGAACGCGGCGATGGTGGTCTGGATGGCGGCGACGGCGAAACCGATGAGGAGCGACTTGCGCAGGCCCTCGATGGTCATGGCGAACATGTCGAAGCCGCCGGGGTCGGTGCCGAACCAGTGCTGGGCGCTGGGGGGCTTGAGGAAGGCGGTCTGGTCCGGGACGGTGTAGTCCCACTTGGACAGGTAGGGCGCGAACAGGGCGATCATGACGATGATGCCCAGGCCCACGGCGCCCACGAGGGCGGTCTTGTTGCGGCGGAATCGGCGCCACAGGATTACGCGGCGGGACAGACGCGCCGGGGAGTTCGCGTCGGCCTGCTTGCCTCTGCTGGCCTTCTTCTTGGCCGCAGCCTGGGCGACCACACTCTTCTTTTCAGTCATTTCAGCTCACCCTGACTCGCGGGTCGATGATGGCCACGAGCACATCTGAGAGGAAGGCACCGGTCAGCGTGGCGGTGCCGGAGAAGGCCACCACGGCAACCGTGCCGTGCACGTCGTGCTTTTGGATGGACTCAACGCCGTAGATGCCCATGCCGTGCCAGGCGTAGACGCGCTCCGTGATGGAGGCGCCCAGCACCATGGAGGTGATGGCGAAGGCGAAGTAGGTGCCCATCGGGATGAGCGCGGTACGCAGGGCGTGACGGCGAACGGCCACTCCCTTGCGCAGTCCCTTTGCGCGGGCCGTGCGCACGTAGTCGGCCCCCAGGGTGTCCAGCATGAGGTTGCGCTGGTAGCGCGAGTAGCTGGCGATACCGCCCAGCGACATGGAGATGGTGGGCAGGAGCAGGTGCTGGAGTCGGTCGACGATCGCCGCACCCGGGTAGTCACCTATCTCGCCGGTTTCGCCGGAGAACTCGAAGAACTGGGAGTCGAAGGTCTGGTTGAACCGCACCGCCAGGACCTGCAGGAGGATCGCGATAACCATCGCCGGGGTGGAGATGATGATCAGCGAGATGATGGAGATCACGCGGTCTGAGACCTTGTACTGGCGGGTTGCCGTCCACGCGCCTAGCGCCACGCCAACGCCCATGCCGAGGAAGGCGCCGAGCACCACGAGGCGCAGGGAGACGAACACGCGTCGTCCGATTTCCTCGTTAACGGAGCCACCGAAGGGGGACTTGCCCCAGTCCCAGTGCATCACTACGCCCCTGGCCCAGGTGACGAATCGTTCGAAGATCGGCACCTGGTCGCTGAGGTTGTAGTTCCGCAGCGAGGTCTCGATTGAGACTGGGTCCAGCGGCGGGTTGCGCAGCTCGTAGAGGGAGCGGGGCTCCAGCTGGCTGGCCGCCAGGAAATACGCCAAGGTCACGGCAATGAGCAGCAGGATCGCGTAGTTCACGATCCGCCTGGCTAGGTAAAAGAACATTTGCAGGACTTCCTGAGAGTGGGACGGCTCCCGTACGAGACATGCGTGCCCCGCGAGGACTGCCGGCTTGCTGGCCACCACTCCTCTAAGGACACACAAAGCTACGGGTCAGGCCCCGACGCTCGGGCAACCTTACCGCGCCACTTGTTTGGACTCATCCCGGCGGGTCCTTGCGAGGAACTTGCCGGGCTTTTGACCGGGGCGGGACGCATGATTATGCACCCACACGACACCCGATTTTGACAACCTTCTCCTTTCTTATTTTCCGAAGGGGGTGAATGTCAACCCCGTCCCACCCCTCGGCAAGGGACGCACCGTCTGCGCGTAAACAGTTTGAAAAATCAGGGTGGTCGACGCCCCGCCGGCCCCGTCCGCCAACGCGCCGCCCCCAGCGCGGCCGCATTGCCCCTTTCGCCACCGCGCTTGCGGAGATTGCGTGCCCCGGTTCCGCTAACCTGGCCGGGTGCACAACAGGGTGCATGTCAAGGGAAGAAGGGCCCGCGCAATGTCCCGGATCATCTACACGTACACAGACGAAGCCCCCGCTCTGGCCACCGCCTCTCTGCTCCCGATCGTGGAGGCCTTCCTGCGTCCCGCCGGCGTCGAGGTAGCGGTGAGGGACATCTCTCTGGCGGGCCGCATCGTGGCCGCGTTCCCGGACTACCTGAGCGCCGAGCTGCGCGAGGACGACGCGCTGGCTGAGCTGGGCCGCCTGGCCAAGGAGCCGGACGCGAACATCATCAAGCTGCCCAACATCTCCGCCTCCGTCCCGCAGCTGAAGGCCGCCATCGCGGAGCTGCAGTCCAAGGGTTACGCCGTGCCGGACTACCCGGACGCGCCGGCCGATGGGACGCAGGCTGAGATCAAGGCCCGCTACGACGCGGTCAAGGGCAGCGCCGTGAACCCGGTGCTGCGGGAGGGTAACTCTGACCGCCGCGCCCCGCGGGCCGTGAAGGACTACGCCCGCTCCCACCCGCACCGCATGGGGGCGTGGAGACCGGAGTCGAAGACTAACGTGGCCACCATGACGGCGGAGGACTTCCGCGCCAACGAGGAGAGCGTGGTGCTGGCCCGGGACGCCGCGTTGACGATCCGTTTCACCGGCACGGACGGCGCCCAGCGCACGCTGGCAGGCCCGATCGCTGCCGTGGCGGGCGAGGTGGTGGACGCCACCGTGATGCGCGCGGCCGCGCTGGATGAGTTCCTGCGCGCCCAGGTGGAGCGGGCCCGGGCCGAGGGGGTGCTGTTCTCGCTGCACCTGAAGGCCACGATGATGAAGGTGAGCGACCCGATCCTGTTCGGACACGCGGTGCGCGCTTTCTTCCCGGCTACCTTCGCCCGCTTCGGGGAGGACCTGCGGGCGGCCGGCCTGAGTGCCAACGACGGCCTGGGCACCATCCTGCCGGGCCTGGAGAAGCTGGAGAACGGCGCGGAGATCCGCGCCTCCTTTGAGGAGGAGCTGGCCAGCGGCCCGGCGCTGTCGATGGTGAACTCTGACAAGGGGATCACGAACCTGCACGTGCCGAGCGACGTGATCGTGGACGCCTCGATGCCGGCGATGATTCGCGGCGGCGGAAAGGCGTGGGGGCCGGACGGGCAGGAGGCGGACACGTTGGCCGTGATACCGGACTCCAGCTACGCGGGCGTCTACCAGGCGGTTATCGACGACTGCCGCGCCCACGGCGCCTTTGACCCGACCACGATGGGCACGGTCCCGAACGTGGGCCTGATGGCGCAGAAGGCGGAGGAGTACGGCTCCCACCCCACCACCTTCCAGATCGACGCCGACGGCTTGGTTGAGGTGGTGGACGACGCTGGCGCCGTCCTGCTCTCTCACGCGGTCAGCGGCGGGGACATCTGGCGCTCTTGCCGCACCAAGGACGCGGCGATCCGTGACTGGGTGGCTTTGGCGGTGCGGCGGGCGCGCGCGACCGGCGCACCGGCCGTGTTCTGGCTGGACCCCGAGCGTGCGCACGACCGCGAGGTGGAGAAGCTGGCCCGCACCTACCTGGCGGAGCACGACACCGACGGGCTGGAGATTCACTTCCTCTCCCCCGTGGAGGCAACGAAGTTCTCCGTGGAGCGCATCCGGCAGGGCCTGGACACGATCTCGGTGACCGGCAACGTGCTGCGCGACTACTTGACCGACCTGTTCCCGATCCTGGAGCTGGGTACCTCGGCCAAGATGCTCTCTATCGTGCCGCTGATGAACGGCGGTGGCCTGTTCGAGACGGGCGCGGGCGGCTCGGCTCCCAAGCACGTGCAGCAGCTGGTGGCGGAAAACTACCTGCGGTGGGATTCGCTGGGTGAGTTCCTGGCTTTGGCGGAGTCGCTGCGCCAGGAGGCGGACACGAGCGGCAACCAGCGCGCCGCCGTGCTGGCCGACGCGCTGGACGAGGCCACCGGGCGGGTGCTGAACGAGGAGCGCTCCCCCGCCCGCCGCCTGGGCAGCATCGACAACCGCGGCTCCCACCTATGGCTGGCGGTCTACTGGGCCCAGGCGCTGGCAAACCAGCGCGAGGACGCCGAGCTGGCCGCCGTGTTCGCCCCGGTGGCCGCAGCCCTGAGCGAGCGCGCCGAGGAGTTCGCCGCGCAGCTCGTGGCGGCGCAGGGTAGGCCGGTGGACCTGGGCGGCTACTACCGTCCCGATCCGGTCAAGACGGCCGAGGTCATGCGCCCGGTGACCGGCTTCAACGAGATCCTGGCCTCCCTCTAGGTTCCCGCCGGGCCGGGGCGGGAAGCGGCTTAGCCGCCTACGCCCCGGCCCAGAAGGCCGCCAGCGCCCGCGCCAGCGCGGGCCCGTCCTCCACGCCCGCCATCTCGCGAGCCGAGTGCATGGACAGCAGCGGCTGGCCCACGTCCACCGTGAGCATGCCCAGACGGGTGGCGGTGATCGGGCCGATGGTGGAGCCGCACGGCACGGCGTTGTTGGAGACGAAGTCCTGGCTCTCCACCCCGGCCGCCTCGCAGGCCCGGCGCCACAGTGCCGTCCCGCGCGCGTCGCTGGCGTAGCGCTGGTTGGCGTTCAGCTTCAGCAGCGGACCGCCGTTGAGCAGGGGGCGCACCCCCGGGTCGTGCATGCCCGCGTAGTTGGGGTGCACCGCGTGTCCGGCGTCGGCGCTCACACAGGCCGAGCGGGACAGGGCGGCGCGGGCGGCAGCGTCGTCCCACCCGAAGCAGGCGGACAGGCGGGTCAGGACGTCGGCCAGGAAGGGGCCGGCGGCACCCGAGCGCGTCTCGGAGCCCACCTCCTCGTGATCGAAGGCGGCCAGCACCAGCACGTCGCCCTGCGCCGCGCCGCTCTCTCCCCGCGCGGCGGCCAGGAAGGCGCTCAGGGAGGCGAAGACGGAGGAGAGGTTGTCCAGGCGGCTGGAGGCGAAGAACTCGCCGCTCAGCCCGAAGCGGGCCGGGACCTCGGTGGCGTAGGTGAGCACGTCGAATCCGCCCAGCTCGGCTGGCGCGATCCCGGCCAGCTCGCACAGGTGCTCCTCCAGCTGGCGCGGCCCGGCCACGCCGACCGTGAAGATGGGCAGCATGTGGCCCTGCTTGTCCAGGTGCAGGTTCTGGTCCACGGAGCGATCCAGGTGGGGGGCCAGCTGGGCGGTGCGTGCGATCGGCCCGGTGCGCACCAGGTGGGAGCGGCCGTCCTTGGTGACCAGGCGGCCGGCCAGCCCCACCTCCCGGTCCAGCCAGGAGTTCAGCAGGGGGCCGCCGTAGACCTCCGCGTTGACCATGCCGTAGCCCTCGCGGTCCAGCGCCCCGGCGGGCTTGAGCTTCAGCGCGGGCGAGTCCGTGTGGGAGCCGACCACGCGAAAACCGGTGCGCTCACCGACCTCGGCGGGGAGAATCCAGGCGATCACGGCGCCGTCACGGACAGTCAGGCCGCGCGCGGGCAGGTCGCTTCCCTTCCACGGCTCCTCCTCCACCAGGCACACGAATCCGGCGGCCTCTAGCGCGCTCGCAACCTGCTGGGCGGCGTGGTAGCTAGAGGGGCTGGCCTGAACGAAGGCCGACAACTCATCACAGTAATTAGATGCATCTATATGGAAGGACATACCTGCCATTGTGGCACTGCCGCCGCCGCGCCACCCGGTGGCACAATCGCAGCGTGATCGAAAAGCGCCCGTTTCGCCGCGGCAGCGGCCCCTACACCCTCGACTATCGCGGCTGGGACCAGGACCGCGTGGTGGTGCTCCGCCTCCGCCTCGACGGCCATGGCCCGCACGACGCTGCCGCCGTGGCCGCCGCGTTCAACACCTGGCTAAGCGAATCCACCTTCCCAATGGACGACGCCCCTCACGTCAGCAAGCAAGGTGCACCTTCCTCCGGGGAGGCAGGGAAACCACGCGAACGCGCGTGCGGCGGGTGCCGCCTGACGTGGTTCTTCCACGGCGATTCGATCACCGTTTCCCTCTGCTCTGGCGGCGAGGACGGCCTGGATTCCACCTACTGGTGCAGCCAGGAAATAGTGGAGGCGGCGCGCTCGGCGGCGAGCGGAGTGCAGGTGAACTGGCAGGAGTGGCGCGGCAGGCAGTTCGGGCAACTGGAGGAGATCTACTTCCGCGCCCCTGGGAGCTAGGCCCGCGCACTTACTGACGCCCTTACCCGGACGACCTATTGGGTTGCCCACACTTTCCCCAAGAGCGATTCATCAAGCACCTCACCTTAGGTTAGGTTGCCCTCGGTTAGGGCGCGTCTGTTCCCAGGCGCGCCTTAGTTCTTGAAGGAAGGATTCTTAAGTGAACAACGCCCTGCGGCGACTCACTCTGGCGGCCGGTTTCTCCCTGCTGGCTGCGGCGGCGCTGAGCCCGGCGGCCCACGCGGCCGAGGCCACCGTGACCGTTGACAACGTCACCTACACCTATGACCCCGCCGCCCCCGCTGCCGGCGCCAAGGTGACCGGTTACACCCGAGGCGTCTCCAAGGAACTGGAGATCCCGGCCAGCATCACGGCGGAAGGCGCCCAGTACGCCGTCACCTCCGTCGGGCAGGGGGCGTTCGAGTTTGCCTCCCTCAGCTCGCTGACCCTGCCGGCCAGCGTGACCACGGTTGGGGACAACGCCTTCAAGTACGCCGGTTTGAAGACCGTCTCGCTCCCCGCCGGACTGACCAGTGTTGGCGCGCGCGCCTTCGCCAACAACAAGCTGACCGCGCTGGAGCTGCCCGCCGGCCTCACCACGCTGAAGACTGAGGCTTTTGCCTCCAACAGCCTGACCAGCCTGACCGTGCCTGCCACCGTCACCGAGCTGGGCCAGGGCGCCTTCCAGTACAACGACCTCGCCGAGGTCTCGCTGCCGCAGACGCTCGCGCAGATCCCGGCCAGGGCCTTCAAGAACAACAAGCTCACCGCCCTGGCTCTCCCGGCCGGCCTGACCGAGCTGGGCGAGAGCGCCTTTGAGTCCAACAAGATTGGGGCGCTCGCCATTCCGCAGGGCGTAACCGCCCTGGCGGCCAACGTCTTTAGCGGCAACTCGCTCACCAGCGTCACGCTGCCCGCCGGCCTGGAGTCGATCGGCGAGAAGAGCTTCTACAGCAACCAGCTCACCGCCGTCGACCTGCCGGCCTCGCTGCGCACGGTCGGTAAGTCCGCCTTCTCCTCCAACTCCCTGCAGACAGTGACCATCAACGGCCCCGGCCTGCAGATCTACGTTTCCACCGGCTTCCTGAAGTCCAACTCCTCCTTCGACAACCCGGCCGACGGCGTAGTGCTCAAGTTCCCCGCCAAGTACGGTGCGGACGTGTTCGAGGGCGGCTACACCACCCCCAAGTGGAACGGCTACACCACCGAGGCATTCGGACAGGCTCCCCCGGCCACCTCGCCGCAGCCCAACCCCAGCGCCAGCGCCTCGGCGTCCGCCTCGGCCGGCGCCTCCGCCTCCGTGAGTGCCAGCGCAGGTGCCGCACCGTCGGTCTCGGCAAGCGCGTCGGCCAGCGCGGCAACGTCGTCCACCCCGAGCGCATCGGCCACGCCGGCGCAGACCGAGACGACCATCGACAACGTCATCTACGCCATCGACCCGCAGGCCCCCACGGCGGGTGCCAAGGTGGTCGGGCACGTGCGCGCCGGCATGCCCAAGTCCATTGCGATCCTGGACAAGGTCAACATCGGCGGCACCGAGTACCCGGTCAAGACCATCGGTGAGAGCGCCCTGCACCGCTCCGGCATCACGGCGGTCACCATCCCCGCCTCGGTCACCGAGATCCAGGAACGCGCCTTCTACATGACCTCACTGGCCGACGTGACGATCCCAGACTCCGTCACCGTCATCGGCAAGCAGGCCTTCGCCTACGCGGACACCAAGACCCTCACGCTCTCCCGGCACGTCGCGGAGATCGGCGAGTCCGCCTTCGCCAACAACAAGCTGACCGCGCTCACCCTGCCCGCCTCCCTGCGGACGCTCGGCGCCCAGGCCTTCGCCTCCAACAAGCTCACTTCCCTGGAGGTTCCCGCCACCCTGGAGACCATGGGCGTGGGCGCGTTCCAGCGCAACCAGCTCACCTCCCTGACGTTCGCCGACTCGATCAAGCACATTCCGGCCGACGCTTTCGCCAACAACCGCCTCACCGAGGTGGAGCTGCCCGCCGGCCTGCTCACCCTGGGCGCCGGCGCGTTCATCAGCAACCAGCTCACCAACGTGACCGTGCCCGCCGGGGTGACCGCCCTGCCGGAAAAGGTGTTCTTCAGCAACGCCATCACCTCGGTGCAGTTGCCCGCCCAGTTGGTTTCCATCGGCGAGAGCGCGCTGGCGAACAACCGCCTCGCGGACGTGGACATTCCCGCCACCGTCACCTCCGTTGCCAAGCGCGCGTTCGCCGGCAACTCCCGCCTGAAGACCATCACGGTCAACGGCCCGGCCATGGAGATCGAGGACGCCAGCGGCTACAAGCGCTTCAACGGCGCCTTCGGCGACCCGAACGACGGCATGGTCATCAAGTTCCCGGTCCAGTTCGGCGCAGACCAGGTGGCGGGCGGCTACACCACCCCCACCTGGAAGGGCTACAAGACCGAAGCCATCGGAGCCACCCCCTCCGCTTCGGCCAGCGCGTCCGCAAGCGCGTCCTCGTCCGTCAGCGCTTCGGCCTCGGCAAGCGCGTCTGCGTCCGTCAGCGCGTCGGCCTCGGCGAGCGCGTCGGTTAGCGCGTCTGCGTCCGTCAGCGCGTCTGCCTCGGCAAGCGCGTCGGCCAGCGCGGCAACGTCGTCCACCCCGTCGGTTTCCACCTCCGCCAGCGCCTCGGCAAGCGCGTCGGTTAGCGCGTCTGCCTCCGCGAGCGCATCGGTTAGCGCGTCGGCCTCCCCGAAGGCCACGGAGGCGACCCTGGAGAACATCACCTACTCCTTTGACCCGGCCGACCCCGCTGCGGGCGCCAAGATCACCGGCCACGTGCGCTACGCGCTGCCGAAGAACCTGGTGATCCCGGCCCAGATCGAGGTCGAGGGCGTGAGGTACGCGGTCAAGGTGATCGGTGCCAGCGCCTTCCAGTCCGGCCGCCTGGAGGCCGTGACCATCCCGGACACCGTGGTGACGATTGAGGACGCCGCCTTCTACAGCAACTCGATCGACAACATCGTGATCCCGGACTCGGTGACCTCCATCGGCAAGAACTCGTTCATCAACAACTTCGCCTCCACGCTGAAGCTGTCCGCCAACCTGACCACCATCCCGGTGGCCGCGTTCGTGAACAACAAGCTGACCCAGGTGGAGCTGCCTGCCTCCCTGAAGACGGTGGGGCCGGCCGCGTTCGCCTCCAACCTGCTCACCAGCGTCTCCCTGCCGGAGGGCGTGACCTGGGTGGGGCCCGGCGCGTTCCAGGCCAACAAGATCGCCCGGCTGGAGCTGCCGAGCACGCTGAGCTCGATCGCCTCCAACGCCTTCAAGACCAACGAGCTGACCCAGGTCACCCTGCCGGCGGCCCTGAAGTCCATGGGCGACGGCGCCTTCTCCGGGAACAAGCTCACGAGCGTGGTGGTCCCGGCCGGCGTTACCGAGCTCAAGCCCTACGTGTTCTCCTCCAACGCGCTGAAGACCGTAGAGCTGCCCGCCGGCCTGACCACGATCGGCGAGTACGCCTTCGACGGTAACCAGCTCACCGAGGTGGCCCTGCCTGCTGCCGTGGCGAGTGTTGGTAAGCGCGCGTTCAGCGACAACAACCTGAGCACCGTCACCGTGGCCGGCCCGGCCTTCACGATCCACGAGCCCAAGGGCTTCCTGAAGAGCTTCGGCTCCTTCGGGGACCCGAGCGACGGCGTGGTCATCAAGTTCCCGCCGCAGTTCGGCGCGGGCGCGGTCGAGGGCGGTTACACCACCCCGACGTGGAAGGGCTACAAGACCGAGGCCATCGGTGCCGCTCCTTCCGCCTCGGCCTCCGCGAGCGCGTCGGCCAGCGCCTCGGCAAGCGCGTCGGCCAGCGCTAGTGTGTCGGCCAGCGCGTCTGCCTCGGTGTCCGCGAGCGCGTCCGTGAGCGCTGCGCCCTCTGCTTCGAGCTCCGCTTCGGCCAGCGCCAGCGCCTCGGCAAGCGCCTCCGCCACGCCGGTCCCGTCGGTGTCCGCTGCCCCGTCGGTGTCCGCTGCACCGTCCGCTTCGGCCACCGCTTCGGCCTCCGCAGGGACGACGCTCAGCCCGGCCCCGTCCGCCACGCCGGCGCCCTCTGCCAAGGCGACCGTGGTGGAGGTCGCGGGCAGCGACCGCTACCAGACCTCCTACCAGGCGGCCGCAGCCGGCGACTTCACCTCCGGCGCGGCGGTGCTGGTCTCGGGCGAGTCCTTCGCCGACGCGCTGGCGGCCGGCCCGTTGGCGGCGGCGCTGGACGCCCCGCTGCTGCTCGCCCCGCGCGGTGGTCTCACCGCCGCGCTGTCCAAGGCCCTGGACGGCAAGCAGAACGTCTACGTGGTGGGCGGCACGGGCGTTATCTCTGAGCAACTGGTCCGTCAGCTCCGCTCCGGCGGGAAGCAGGTCACCCGGGTCTCTGGCCCGGACCGCTTCCAGACGGCCGTCTCGGTCGCTCAGGCCGCCGCCGCCATCGCTCCGGCCAAGCGCGTGATCGTCGCGGACGGCAGCAACTTCGCTGACGGCCTCGCGGCCGGATCGCTGACCAAGGCCGCAAACGCCGTGGTGGTGCTCTCTAACGGCCCCAAGCTGCCGCATAGCACGGCCACCTACCTGCGCGACTCCAAGCTGGAGGTCCACACGGCCGGTGGCGCCGCCACCGCCGCAGTCCGCACCGCCGGCTGGGGCGCGCAGGACGTCACGGCCCACGTGGGTGCCGACCGCTACGCCACCGCCACTGCGCTGGCTCAGGCGCTCGCCCCCAACGCCGCTGCGGTGGTGCTGACCACCGGCGTAAGCTTCCCCGACGCCCTGGCGGGCGCGGCCCTGGCGGCCAAGCACGGCGGTGTCCTGGTGCTCACCAGCCCCGACTCGCTGCCGGCTAGCACCAACGCCTGGCTGAAGGAGGCTAAGCCGGCCAAGGTGTTCATCCTGGGTGGCCCCTCCTCCGTGGCCAGCCCGGTGCGCGCGGCGGTGGCTGCCCTGCTGAGGTAGCCCAGCTGGCCCAAAAAGCTGTGGGGCGGCGAACCATCCGGTTCGCCGCCCCACACCGTTGCCCCGCGAAAACAGCGGGCGAAAGCGGATCAGTCGTCCTCGAAGTCGTCCTCGGTCAACGTGGAGGGGTCCCACACCAGCCCGGGACGCCCGTAACCGGCCTCCTCGATCTCGGCCTTCGCCTGGGACAGGTAGGGCTCCTCCAGGCGTTCGGTGAAGAGCACGCCCTGCAGGTGGTCGAACTCGTGCTGCCAGATGCGCGCCAGCCAGCCGCGCGCGTCCAGGCGCACCGGCGCACCGGTCACGTCCTGCCCCTCCAGCACCACGTCGTTGTAGCGACGCACCGGGTAGTAGATTCCCGGGATGGACAGGCAGCCCTCGGCGTCCAGGTCCTCGTCCAGCTCGCCCTGACGCAGATCAGAGAGCACCAGGCGCGGGTTGATGATGACCCCCACGCGCTTTTCCGCGTCCTCGGGCAGCTCCAGGTCCGGGAAGAACTCCTCGTCGTAGTCGGCCACCCCCTCGTAGCGCCACACGAATACCTGCTTGCCCACGCCCACCTGCGGGGCCGCCAGGCCCACGCCGTGGGCGGCGTCCATGGTCTCCACCATGTCCGCCACGAACTTCTCCAGGTCCGCGTCGAACTCCGTCACCTGGTCGGCCACGGTGTGCAGCACCGGCTCACCCAACACCGTGATCGGCAAAATAGCCATTTGTTTCCTTTCCCCGCGCCCCGCACTCGCTAGGGGGCGCCTCAAACGATTCCGTTGGTAAGTCCGGGCGGCGCTTACTCAGACACGCCCACTGCGGCGTCGTCGGCCACCACCTCGACGTCAAAAACCTTGGTCGCACCATCCGGGCCCTTCAAGGTCACCCGCGTGGTGCCCTCCTTCAGGCCCACCACGCCCGGGGCGTACACCGTGCCGCCTTCCTCCTTGCCGGCACGGAACTCCGCGATCTGCGGGTCCTCCACCTCACCGCTCCACGCGGTCACGTCCTCCACGTCCAAAACCAGCGGCAGGTTCAGGGAGACGGTGACCTTCTTGTTCTCCACTTCGTCGGGCGAGCCGATCGCGGGCGGCACCGCCGGCACCACGCTCGCAGCCGCGCTGGTCGAAGCGGCAGCGGTGGCATCCGCGTCGCCGGACTTCGAGCTGCAGCCGCCCAGCAGCAGGCCGGCGCTGACACCAACGGCCAGCAAAGTCACGGGAACAAGGCGCTTGGTTCGCATTGCAGGTCCTTTCCGTCAAAGCCAGCGTCGACACTAGCGCGAAAAGCTGCGCCCCACCTGAATGCGCCGCTAGCTTCCCGCGCCGGCCAGGAGGGCCGGGATGACGTGCTCGCGCAGCAACGGCGCCAGGTCCGCAGGAAGCGGGTTGGCACCCAGGTCCTGCCAGCGCAGCTCGGCGATCTCCGCCGCCGGGCTCGGGGTCTGCCTACTGGGGTGGGTGAAGATGGTGGATGCCACGCGCCGACCTGGCTCGTTGGCGGCCGCCGCGTCGAAACGGCCCAACAGTTCCAGCCCCGCCGGGTCCAACAACAAGCCCAGTTCCTCTCGCACCTCACGCAGGGCGGCCGCAGCGCCGTCCTCCCCGGGCTCCCACTTGCCACCCGGCAGCATGAAACGCCCGGTCCCCCGTTTGCGCACGGTCAAGAGTTGCCCGGCGGCGTTACGCAACACCACCCCGCTGACCACGATCGGTTCGTTCTCCACGGTCCCAAGGCTAGCGCCCGCCTCGCTGCGGCCCCGTCGGCTCCCCCTCCGCCTGCGGCCCGTGCCCTTCCTGACCAGGGCTTCTCCCCACCCTCGCCCTCCTCAACCGACGCGGCGCTACCCTTTGCCCCATGCAGATCGTTCCCGTCCAGACTTCCGATTCCGCCCGCTTGGGCCAGTACGTCTCCCTGCTGAGCGACGCGCTGCTGGAGAGCGGGGAAGAACCCACGCCGCTGGATCCGGCGATCCTGGTTCCTCGGTTGCAAAAGCCCGTCGAGCAATATCCGGCGGCCTACTGGCTGGCTTTCGTGGACGGGGAGGACCGAGCGGTCGGTTACGGCGCGGCCTTCTGGACCACGGGCAGCGCGAACGCGGACCTAGCGTCGGTGCGGGTTTGGGTTTCCCCGTCCCACCGCAATCGGGGCTACGGCCAGGCGCTCATGGAGCGCGCCCTTCAGCACCTGCCCGGTTACGTCACGCGGCTGGATGGCTACGTCTGCGCGGCCACAGATGGCACGCAGCTGGAGACAAGCGACCTGCCCGGCGTGCGCTTTGCCCGCGAGTGCGGCTTTCGCGTCAGCCAGGTGTCCCACGTGCGCCGCCACCCCTGGCCCATCGACGCCGCCCTGCTGGAGAGCCTGGACCCCTCCACGGCCGATCCGGATGGACGACGCCGCCTCGGCGCCTATTCGATTCACACCTACGTGAACGGCGTTCCCCTGCAGTACCAGGATGGTTTGGTCCGCCTTGAGAACCAGGTCGAGTGCGAGGCCCCGCACGGCGACGTGGATTTGGAGCCGGAGGAGATTACGGCGGAAATGTACCGCCAGGCAGTGGAGAACACCCTGAGCACCAAGGGCACCCGGGTGGAGAGTGTGGCCGTCCTGCCCCACTCCGACGGCCGGGAGGAGGTGGTCGCATTCTGCTCATACGGCGCCCCGTTCAATCCTGACTCCTTCATTCATGTCAACCAAACATTCGTGGACCGCGCCCACCGGGGCAACGGCCTGGGCTGGGCCGTCAAGTGCGCGGTGGAGCGCAGCCTGTTGGAGCTGAACCTTCCCCACAAGGCCGTGGAGTCGCTAAACGCCAGCACGAACGAGGCGATGCTGGCGATCAACAACGCGTTCGGTTTCGAGAGTGTGCTTCGAATCGGAGATCTCTACTCGGAGCGCGCAACGGTCTCGGAGCGGCTGGCGGAACGTCGGGCAAAGTGGCAGCGGCAGGAAGGCTAAGCAAGCGGTCCCGGGCGATGCCCCGAAGGCGGCAGGTGCCCGCCTCGCTTGCCGTAAGGCACCACGATAGGGTTTGCCCCATGCAGATCGTTCCCGTCCAGACTTCCGATTCCGCCCGCTTGGGCCAGTACGTCTCCCTGCTGAGCACCGCGCTGCTGGAGAGCGGCGAGGAGACCGCCGCGCTCAACGTGGAGGACATGGTGGCCCGCATCCAGCGGCCCGTCTCCGGCTGGGAGGAGCGCTTCTGGCTGGCCTTCCCCGCCGGCGCCAACCCGGCCGAGCCCGGCGTCGAGCCGATCGGTTTCGCCATCGCCTCCTGGTCCATCGGCGCCGCCAACGCGGACGCGGCGAACCTCAACTTGTGGGTGAGCGCCGCGCACCGAGGCCGGGGAATCGGCACGGCGCTGCTGGAGCACGTCGTCAGCGAGCTGCCCGCCCACCTGACCCGATTCTTCTCGTACGTCGCGGCTGACATGAGTGGCGGCCCGATCGCGTCCAGCGACCTGCCCAGCCCGCGCTTTGCCCGCGACAGCGGATTTCGGGTCACCGAGCTGTGCCATCTGCGCCGCCACCCCTGGCCCATCGACGCCGCCCTGCTGGAGAGCCTGGACCCCTCCACCGTCGATGTGGATGGACGACGCCGCCTCGGCGCCTATTCGATTGAGACATACGTGGACGGCGTACCGGCCGACCTGCAGGACAGCTTCGCGCGCCTGCTTGGTCTGGTGGAGGCGGAAGCGCCGCACGGCGACGTGGATTTGGAGCCGGAGGAGATCACGGCGGAGATTTACCGCCAGGGACTGGAGCGCACCCGCACTGCCAAGGCCACCCGGGTGGAGAGCGTGGCCGTCCTTACCCACCCCGACGGCAGCCGCGAGGCCGTGGGCATGTCCTCCTACACCGCACCGGCGCAGGCCGACGCACTGATCGAGGTCAACGCCACCATCGTGGATCGCGCTCACCGGGGCCACCGCCTGGGCTGGGCCGTCAAGTGCGCGGTGGAGCGCCGCCTGCTGGAGCTGAACCTGCCCCACAAGCAGGTCAACTCCTGCAACGCGGACTCCAACCAGGCGATGCTGGCGATCAACCACGCCCTCGGTTTCCGCGAGGTGCTGCAGATCGCGGACCTCTTCGGGGAGCGCGCAACGGTCTCGGAGCGGCTGGCGGAACGTCGGGCACGTCACCAGGCGGCCAACCAGGAGAGCCAGTGACGCTGATCCACCACGTCGAATACTGGCTGGCCGACCCCGCCAGCGAGCTACCGGCCTGGCGTTGGCTGCTCTCCCAGGTGGGGCTGGCGTGCCTGTCCCGGTGGGAGGGCGGCGAGACGTGGGGCGAGGCCGGCGGTGCCTACCTGACGCTCACCGCCAGCCCCAACACCACTTCCTCCGCCCACGACCGCAGGCGGCCCGGCGTCAACCACATCGCCTTTGCGGTCGGCGACGCGCGGCGCGTGGACCGGATCATGGCTGAGGCTCCCGGTGCCGGTTGGCGGCCGCTCTACCAAGAGCGCTACCCGCACGCGGGCGGGCCGCAGCACTACGCCGGCTGGCTGGAGAACCAGGCGGGCTACAAGGTGGAGCTGGTGTCCGTCGAGGGCGCGGGCGAGCCCGCGCGGGACCGGACGACATGAGCGGCAGTCTCATCGCCCTGCTAATCCTAGCCCTGCTCACCGTCCTGGACTGGCTACACGACCCGCGCAAACTGCGCGTCGGCCTCCTACTGTTCGTGACCCTGCTATACGGGGCGGCGCTAACGCTGCGGCTGTTCATTTCGTCGGCGCAGGCAGCCATGGGCGTGTACTTAGCCGAGCTGTCCACCTGGCTAGCGTTATTGATCATTTTGGCCACAGTGCTTGGCGTGGCGGCGCTGGGTGTAGCGCTCGTACTCAACGGGGTAACGCTGCTGAAGGCGGAAGGCTTCGCTCCCGCGCACACGCTCTCCCTGCTGCTCGGGATGGGAATCCTGGGCTACCTGGGGGCGGGGATCTACACCGTTTTCACCGGCCGGCAATTGGCGTTTGCCTTCCTTCTGCTAATCGCCCTCCCCCTCGGCTGGTTTGGCTACGGGCTCGTCGCCTACGTGGGATACTCCGCCGTCTACGGCGCCTACACGCGTCGCTTTGGCGGCCCGGTTGACGCCGTGGTGGTCCTTGGGGCGGGCGTGCCAGACGGGGAGGTGCGGCCGCTGCTCGCCTCCCGCATCCGGCGCGGAATCGAATGGATGGACCGTGACCACGACCGGGGAGGCCGCGCCGTTCTAGTGATGTCCGGCGGCCAGGGAAGCGACGAACCCATCCCGGAGGGACAGGCCATGGCACAGTGGGCTGTCACGCGGGGCGTCGACCCCGGCTGGATCCTCATCGAAGCGGCCTCCACCACGACGGAAGAAAACCTGCGATACTCCGCGCTGGAGCTGCGCCGGCGCACGCTCACCGGCCCCGTGGCGATAGTGACCTCCAGCTACCACGCCTTCCGGGCCGCCACCCTCATGCGGTCCCTAGCCATACCCGGCTACGCGATCGGCGCCAGGACCGCGCGCTACTACGTGCCATCCGCCATGCTGCGCGAGTACGTGGCCATCCTGCGCGACCACAAGGCCATAAACATCATCGCCCTGCTGTTCCTCTCCATGCCGGTGCTGATAATGACGGCCGTCCACCTGACGCGCTAGCACCGGACGGGCCGGTGGCGGCGGTTGGCGGGCCACTGGCGGGCGGTTGGCGGTAGAGGGTTGGGGTGAGCCAGTGGCGGCGGTGTTTTAGGCGCCCAGTCCCGCCCAGATGCCGGCAGCGACGATAGCGATGATCGTGGCAGTCGCCAGCAGGCTGAGGACCACAGGCTTCCACCCCAGCTTGATGAGGGAGCGGATGTGAACGCCCATTCCCAGGGCAAACATCGCGGCGGCCAGAAGGAAGAGCTGAGCCTGCTTGGCGTACTGCAGCGCGGTGGGCGGTAGCCAACCGGTGGTGGCCAGCGCTATGGCGGCCACGAATCCGACGACGAACAGTGGGACCAGCGGCGGCCGCTTACCACCCGGCGTGGCTGCCTGGCTGCGCCTTTGTTCCAGCGAGGTCACGGCGATCATCGGGGCCAGGAGCACCACGCGGGCCAGCTTGATGGGTACCGCGATGGCGAGCATGCCCTCTCCCCCGGCTATCCCCGCTGCGGCCACTACCTGCGCCACCTCGTGGGTAGAGCCGCCGATGAAGGTGCCGCCGCTGCCGACACCGAGGTCAAGGGCGGTGACCACCGCCACCGACAGCGGGATCATGGTGGTGCCGAACAGGACCACCATCGCCACCGCGGTAGCTACCTTTTCCTGGCTGGCCCGCACCACGCCCTGCATTCCCGCTACCGCAGCTGCCCCGCAGATGGAAAAGCCCGCCGCGATCAGGTGCGTCAGCTCGCGGTCCACGCCCAGCCACCTGCCCAGCAGGGTGGTCGCGGCGAAGGTGCCGCCCACAGCGAGCGCCACGATGACCAGGACCCCGGCTCCCAGCTTGAGCAGTCCCGGTAGGGAGAGCTGGAGGCCAAGCAGCACCACGCCGGCGCGCAGCATGGTCCTTGCCGCCACAGCCAGCCCCGGCTGCAGCGCGACCGGCACGGGCAGTAGGTTTCGCAGCGCCACGCCCGCCACGATCGCTACCAGCAGGGGACTGACCGCACCCAGGTGCGGGGCGGCCCACATGCACGCCAGGGCCACCGCGCTGGCCAGGGCTATCCCCGGCAGGGCCCGGGGCTGTAGCAAGGAAACGGGCTGGGGCTGCGTAGCGGGTTCAGGCACGGCGGCAATTATCCCTCCCCAAACAACCGTGTCGGTGGGGCGCCCCGTTAACGGGGCGCCCCACCGACACAGTTTTGCGCTACCGGACTTGTCTACGCGGGGCCCTGGTCTCGCGCGGCTCGTGCCGGAGCAAACGGGGGGCTTTTGCCTACTTGTGCAGCTTCTCTCGGATCACGATGTCAACCATGCGGAGGTTCATGACCGCGAACTTGAACAGCTGCGTGATGCGGCAGCGGCGCATGCGCAGGTTGCCCTTGGTGGGCAGCGGGGCCCGAGCGATTCGCTGCTGCATCTCCGGGTCGAGCTCGTCGACACTCACGCGGTGTGCCATTTTGGTTTCCTTTCCTGTGTCTGACGCTCTTACTCGGGGATGATGGTCCAGCCGATGCGGCCCTTGGCCTTGTGCAGGAACATGTAGTGCAGCAGCACCTTGATCCAGTGGCCAAACAGGCCGATCTCACCACGAGTGTGGTACGGGTGGCGGCCGGTGAGCGGGTACTTCCGCTCGTCGGGCACCACGGGGAACATGATCATCGCGGCGGCGGAGCCCTTGCCCATGGAGGCACCGGTGGAGGCGACGCAGGAGGCGCCCATGTGGGCCATGGAGGCCTGACGTGCCGGGCGGCCACGGCCCTTGATGCGGTCGATGATGGTGTCAGCCACCGCACGGCCGATCGTGCCGGAGGGCTGGCCGGTGCGCGGCGGGGCCGGCGCGATCAGGGTGCCGTTGACACTCTTGCGCGGCTTGGAAATCGCGTGCGGCGGGGCGAAGGCGATACCCACGGCGAACATGTTCTCGTAGGTCGGGTTCTGGTAGGTGTGCGGCCAGTCGTCCGCGCTCCACTCCTCGTAGGAGGTCTTGGAGTAGTCCGCATCCACCTTCATGAAGCCGGAGGGCGCGAACACCACGTCGGTGATGTCGTTGCCGTCCTTGTCGTATGCCTTCATGGGCTGACCACTGAACGGGGGCAGCAGCATCGCGAAGTCGAAGTCGAGGTCGTGCTCCTCGCCGTCCAGCGTCTCGTAGGTGAGCTGCCCCTTTTCCACCTTCTTCACGGCGGCACCGGAGATGGCCTTGACGCCACGCTCACGGAACAGGGACTCCGTCCACAGCTGCGAGGTGGTCATGAAGCCGTTCTGCTTGAACCGCATGCCGCCCACACCGAAGTCACCCAGCTCGGTCTCGTTGGTCAGGTAGACCACCTCGCACAGGTCACGCACCCCGGCCTCGCGCAGCTCGAACTCCACGTTAAAGGTGTACTCAAACGCGGCGCCCTGGCAGGTGCAGGTGCCGTTACCCATGCCGATCACCAGGCGCTGGGGCGTGCCTCCCCTGGCGGCCTCGACGATCTTGGCGAACTCCTTCGCGGTCTCCTCCGCGTGTGCGGCGGTGCAGACGGACAGGGAGTTGCCCTGGTCCGGGCCCAGGCCCGGCGTGGCCTCGAACTTCAGCTTCGGACCGGTGGCGTTGATCAGGTAGTCGTAGGACAGGCGCTCCACCTCACCGGCACGCTCCTTGGAGGTGTACTCGAACTCCACCTGCGGAGACGGGTTCTCCTTGGTTCCCTCAGGGTGCAGGGCGACAGCCTTGGCCTGAACGTAGGTGATCCCACGCTTCGCATACAGGGGCGCCAGCGGGAAAAGCACCTTCTCCTTAGGCATTCGACCGGTGCCCACCCAGATGTTGGACGGGATCCAGTTCCACTGCGAGTTCGGGGTGATGACAACTACCTCGTGCTTGCGAGACAGCTTGCGGCGTAAATGCATCGCGGCCGTGTGCCCTGAAACGCCAGCTCCAAGAACCACAACACGTGCCATTAGAGGCTCCTCAGATAACTTGATTGCATCAGCATCCTTGCTGATCAGGATTACCTTAACCCTACCACCCATGAAATGGGTCACTTGAAGGGGCGGGACTTTTGAACTAGCCCCGGGGAGCCGTCAAGACCGAGCAGATCCCCTCCGCCTGGGACCATAGCCCCACCTTCCGATAGGGCGCCCCTATTCACCCCAGGAGCGGCAGCAAATCACGCAGGCTCGCCACAACAAGGGCGCCGGGGGCGTCGTCGGGCAAAGTAACCGTCAATCCAGGCCGCACCAAGAGGGCGGCCACCATGCCGGCGGATCGGGCCGCCACCACGTCGATTGGGCGGTCCCCCACACAAAGGACGTCGGCGGGGGCGATCCCATGCCGCTCCACCAGCAGGAGGTTCATGGCGGGATCGGGTTTGCGCGCAAAACCGTCGGGCGCGCACACCATGTCATCCACGGACAGACCGAGCGCCGAGAGCAGGTGGGTGGCGCTGACACGGTCGCGGTGGGTCGCCACGAGGTTCAGGCCGCCCAACTCGGCAACGCGCGCCATTACCTCCCGGGCGCCATCCATCACGGGGGCGGGGTCGTCGCGCCAGCGCTCCTTCAGTCGCTCGTAGGCCTCCAGGAGGCACGCCGGAGCAGTCCCAGTCTCCGCCGCCAGCGCCTCAATCGCATGCGCGATCGATCGGCGCGTGAGCCCGGCGACGTGCCGCAGGCGCTCAGCCTCACAATTGCCGTAGGCGGCCTCGCAGAGAACCCGGTCCACGTCCGGGTAGGTGTTGATCAGGGTGCCACCCATATCCCAGATGATGTGATGCATGACACCATTGTGGCCGCTGGGGCTCCCGCATGCGACGAAATGGGCCACCACACACTCAGGCAAGTACCAAAGCAATGGGAAAGGCGGCCACAGAGTGCGAGCGCGCGCAAACGACTGGGGGCTTAGTGCACCTCTCGTAGGGTTGGCCCACCGATCGTGGGCTTAGTGAACCTCTTGCGGGCCTACCTGGACTGACCCCTGTTTGTTAGACAGTGAGTTTGTAGTGTTGTTGCCGGTAGTTTACCGGACTTGTGTGTAGTTTGCTTACGATTCGTTCTTCGTTCCACCATGTGATGTATTGGCTGATTAGTTCCTCCAGGCTTTCATAGTCGTCGTGGGGGTTTGAGTTGAGGTTTAGTTCGGTTTTCAGGCGGGCGAAGAATGCTTCGGCGGGGGAATTGTCCAAGCAGTTGCCTTTACGAGACATTGACTGGCAAGCGCCTAGGGATTCAATCAGCTCGCGGTAGTCGTATGAGAAGTATTGCCCGCCTTGGTCGGTGTGGATCACTGTCCCGGTCAAGTCTGCTTTGTAGGCATACTGTTTGATCATGTTGGTAACTAGTTGTGTGGTGGCGCTTTTGCCTAGCTGCCAGGCCACGATCTCGTTGTTGTACAGGTCTAGCAAGGGCGAGAAGTAGTACCAGGAGCCCGCCCAGGAAATCTGGGTGATATCAGTAACCAGGCATTTACCGGGCTTGTCGGCATGGAACCGACGTTGGAGACGATTAGGGATTTTGGCTTGAGTGCCAGCAAACGAACGGTAGTGCTTACGACGCGGACAGGCCCCCTTCAGTCCGGCCATCCTCATCAGTCTGGCGACCTTCTTGTGGTTGAACACCTGGGGTGGGTAGTTGCCAAAGCCCTGAGCGATCAACGCGGTGATGCGCCGACACCCATAGCGGCCTTGGGCGTAGTCAAAGGCTGCCTTGACTACCTCTAGGTCCGGGTTGGGCTGGTTCGAGCGTTTCCGGGCCCAGTAGTAGGTCGAGCGAGCAAGCCCCACGATCGCGCACAGTCTTGATACCGGGTGTATGGCTTTGAGGGTAGTGACCAAGAGGATCAAGAGCTCTTGCCACGTATCAACCTCATCCCTCAAAGCACAAGATTTTTCCAGCAGCTCCACGTGTAGCGCGTCCAAAGCCTGGCGTTTTTCTTCGTTGGGGGCTTGAGCCTTGGCTGTTTCGATGTGGTGGCGCATTTCTTGCAGCCATTTACCCCAATGCTCGAATCGATATCCTGCTTTCTGGGCGCGGTTAATGCGCTCGTATGCGGCTTTAGCGCTTGTTTCAGGGTCGACCATTTTTCTGTCCTCTAGCCAGCGTCCGAAAATGATCGGGTAAGAACCGGCCGGTAGTCCGTACTCGCGAGTGAGTTTGCCCGCGTTTTCACCAGCAAGCCATCTCATCCCGATCTCGGTCTTTAATTCTACCGGCCAGAAACGCGGCACGCGTTCTTGACGGGCTAGGTCAAAACCATCACGATCAGCTTCCCGACAAATCCGGCGTGCTGTCTCATACGACACGCCCGCACGCGCAGCACACTGACTAACCCGCAAGCCCTGCTCATACAAATCCAGCACCATCAACCGACGCTGAAAACGCTCCTCTATCGACACAATCCCTCCCAAGACCAGGACTGTCCAACAACAAGGGTTCGGTCCATACCCGAGCGGGTAACCCCTCAATCGGTGCACCAACCCCGCAATAGCTGCAACAAAGGCTCAAAAGGTCGGCAAACCCCTCAGCCGTTTGCGCAAGCGAACCAACTGCGGCTGGTCTCGCAGATGCTGGACCCCGCCATTCGCGGCGAAGTCAACGGCCTGGTGTGGGAGCCCGGCCCGCGCACGTGGGCCCGGCAGGGAACCTAGCGCGGCCCCAAGCCCCCATGACGCCGGTGGCCGCAGCGCGTCGAGGCTCCCGCCCCGCCCGCTGCGGCCACCGATTCTTCACCGCCTTGCTCAGTGAGCGGCGCGGTAGAGCTCCTCTAGGGTGTTGCCCACCTCTTCGTCGATGTTGCGCCAGTAGGCGAAGACGCGAGAGAGCACCGGCTCCTGCACTCCCTCCAGGGAGCCCAGCACGGTCTGGATCAAGCGGGCGCGCTGCTCGTCGTTGTAGACCTTGCGCACCAGGGTGTGGGCCTGACCAAAGTCGTCGTCCTCGGAGTGCAGCGCGTAGGCGGCGCGCACCATGGCGCCGTCGGACTCCCAGCCGTTCTCCACCACCATCTCCTCGGCCTGGTAGGCGCGGCCGTAGGAGTTGGGGGCGTACACCGGGGCGGCACCGGAGTGGTGGTACTGCATGTGCCCCTCCTTGTCGTAGGAGTTCACGGGGCACACCGGGGCGTTGACCGGCAGCTGGTTGTAGTTGGTGCCGATGCGGTGACGCTGGGCGTCGGGGTAGGAGAAGATGCGGGCCAGCAGCATCTTGTCCGGGGAGACACCGGTGCCGGGCACGGTGTTGGACGGGGAGAACGCCGCCTGCTCGATCTGCGCGAAGTGGTTGACCGGGTTCTCGTTCAGGGTCAGCTTGCCCACCTCGATGCGCGGGTAGTCGGCCAGCGGCCACACCTTGGTCAGGTCGAAGGGGTTGAAGCGGTAGGTCTTGGCGTCCTCGTAGGGCATGACCTGCACGTAGAGGGTCCAGGACGGGAAGTTGCCTTCCTTGATGGAGTTGAACAGGTCGCGGCGGTGGAAGTCGGCGTCCTTACCAGCCAGCTCGACGGCCTCCTGCGCGGTCATGTTCTCCACGCCCTGGTCGGTGAGGAAGTGGTACTTGACCCAGAAACGCTCCCCTGCGGCGTTGACCCACATGTAGGTGTGGGAGGAGTAGCCGTTCATGTGGCGCCAGGTGCGCGGCAGGCCGCGGTCTCCCATGAGGTAGGCGACCTGGTGGGCGCTCTCCGGGGAGTGGGTCCAGAAGTCCCACTGCATGTTGGCGTCGCGCAGGCCGGAGTCGGGCAGGCGCTTCTGGGAGTGGATGAAGTCGGGGAACTTCATGGGGTCGCGCAGGAAGAAGATCGGGGTGTTGTTGCCGACGATGTCGAAGTTGCCCTGCTCGGAGTAGAAGCGCACGGCGAAGCCGCGCACGTCGCGCCAGGTGTCCGGGGAACCCAGCTCGCCGGCCACGGTGGAGAAGCGGTGGAGCACGCGGGTGGTCTTGCCGGGCTGGAACAGGTCGGCCTTGGTGTAGGCGGACACGTCACCGGTGACGACGAACTCGCCGAAGGCGCCCGATCCCTTGGCGTGCGGGGAGCGCTCGGGCACGCGCTCGCGGTCGAAGCGGGCGAGCTTCTGCACCAGGTTGACGTCGTGCAGCAGCAGGGGGCCGTTGGGACCGACGCTCATGGAGTACGAGTCGGACTGGCGCGGCTCGCCGCTCTCGGTGGTGGACGGGACGGTGGGGTCAAAGTTAGACACTGGGGTGTTCCTTGCAGGCTCGTGTGGGCAGCACAAAGCAACCCACTGGGGGACGGTGCGGCTGGGGCCGCTGCGATTGGGGGTGGGGCGCCGGCGGTGGGCGCCGTGAAGTTAACTGGGGGTCAGTTCTCCTGCTTGGCCAGGGATTCCTGGCATTGCGGACAGATTCCCCGGTAGACGATGTCCGCCATGTTGATGGCAAATCCCTTGTCGTCCGCCGGGTAGGCGCATGGCGGAGCGCCGACCACGCAGACCGCGTCTTCGTACCGGCCGCAGGAGGTGCACCACAGGTGGTGGTGATTGTCCTCGCGTTCCAGTTCGTAGCGCGCCCCGCCGCCTTCCACCGCGTTTCGGCGCACTAGCCCGGCCAGGGTGAGGGCGGAGAGGACGTCGTAGACGGCTTGCTTGGAGACCGCTCCTAGCTGGTCCCTTGCGTGCCCTACCACTACGTCTGCGGTGGCGTGGGGGTGGCGTTCCAGGATTTCCAGTACCGCCAACCTGGGAGCCGTGACCCGTAGGCCGGCCTCCTTGAGGGCTGCGCGATACTTTTCTGACGTCATGCCACCATGCTAGACCCTAATCTTGACCGAGTCAATATTAGAAGTGGATCAAGTCAGCGTGGGGGCCGCCACCGCCCGCAGGGGCGAGAGGAGCGCTGGCTCGACTCCGCCCCCGACTCCGCGAAGGCATCTCCACCCGCAGGGGCCAGAGACAAGCCATCCGCAAACCGGCTTAACCCGACACGAACCCCAGCTCAACCGCAGGATAAGCACTATCCTGACATCCACCCCCCGTTTCCACACCCCTAGCACTAACCCCACCCACTTATCCACGCTCGAGGCTTGGAGACAACATGGGCAACACGATTCAGCTCCAGTGGGACAACCCCCACACCAGCGGGCTCAGGCGACACGACCGCCGCTCCGGCCCCTACCTCGCCTACGTCCCCTCCCCGTTGGCAAAGGCGGCGCTAACCCTGCCCACCGAGCTCTCGCTTGCCGCTGCCGAGGTAGAGCGGCGCATCCACCGCCTACGGCAGAGCCCCCTACTCAACTCGAACAGCCGCTTTCTGCTGCGCAGCGAGGCCATCGCGTCCTCCCGGCTCGAGGGGATCACGCCCGCCCCGCAACAGCTGGCCCTCGCCGAGTTGGCGCAGAGCGAGCTCGTCCAGAAGGTCAACGAGTCGGCGCGCCTAGCCGCCAACAACGTCAAGGTGGTTAGGGCCGCAGTGGAGGAGATCGCCGCTGCTCCGCTCATCACGCTGGAGCACCTGCTCTCGCTTCAGCGCAACCTGCTGCCCGACTCCCCGGAGTTACACGGCGTGCGCCAGAAGCAGAACTGGGTCGGCGGATCCGCCTATCACCCCCTCGACGCCGACTTCGTGCCCCCGCCCCCGGAATACGTGGGGCCCCTGTTAGAGGACTTGCTGCGCTACGCCAACGGCGCCGACCACTCTCCCGTGGTCCAGGCCGCCCTGGTCCACGCACAGTTCGAGACGATTCACCCGTTCGCCGACGGCAACGGCCGGGTGGGGCGCGCCCTGATTCACGCGGTGCTCGCCCGGCGCGGCCTGGTGGCGGGAATGGTTTTGCCCGTCAGCCCGGTGCTGGCCACGCTGAGCCGGCGCTACGTCGCCGCCCTAACGGCGTTTCGCGCCATCCCGCCCGGTGACGCGCCCGCCCCCGCACACGACGACGCCGCCCACTCCGGTCGGCTCCAGTGGATCGCCTTCTTCCTGGAGGCCTGCACCGCCGCCTGCGAGCAGGCGGAGATGATCGAGGCGGAGTTGGCCGACGTCGCCGCCGACTGGAAAGAAAAGCTGGCCGCCCTGCCAGGCAGCGGTGGCCGCGAGCGCGCGCTGCGAAAGGACAGCGCCGCGCTGCGCATCCTGGACGGCCTAGCGGCCACGCCCGCCCTGACTGCTAGTTCCGTCTCGAGCGCCTACGGGCTGTCCTTGAACGCCGCGCGGGGTGGGCTGGAGACGCTGGAGGCGGCTGGGATCCTCACCACTGTCTCGATCGGGCCGGGCAGGCGGGCCTACCTCTCCCCGGCCGTCCTGGACACGCTCGCGTGGGCCGAGCGCCGCCTGGCCAGCACACAGTTCGACACCCGCACCTCCCCGCCCGTCGGCGGGGCTCCCGCGCCGCCGCACGCCCAGGGGTAGCGAGCGGTTAGAGGTAGCGGGCGCGCAGGGGGTAACGCGCACCTAGAGGTAGCGGGCGCGCAGCTCCTCCTGGCTGAGAGCGGACAGGTCGGCCAGGGTGACGTCGAAGACGGTGCGGGCACCGACCTCGCCGCGCGCAGCCATGCGCGCGGCGGCCCGGCCCATCGCGACCACCACCGAGCCCGTGAAGCCCGGGTTCGAGCCCAGCTCCAGCTCGAAGCCCACGTTCGCCGCCACCCCCGGGGCAGTCTCGCCCCGGCGCAGCACCGTGCCACCGTGCGGGATACCACCGTGCTCGGCGGCCAGCTCCTCCGCGGAGACGAACGTGACCGTGGTGTCGTAGTCCGCAAAATAGTTGGGCATCTGCACGATCTCTTGCTCGATGCGCTCTAAGTCCGCGCCCGGCGCTGCGACCACATAGCAGTCACGCCGGTGGGTGCTGCGGGGCGTGAGGGCAACGTCGTCCCCATGCTTGAACGCTGCCACGGTTTGCTCCACCGGCAAGGTGTACTGCTTGGCGTCCACCACGCCCTCGATGCGACGGATCGCATCCGAGTGCCCCTGTGAAACGCCCGGCCCCCAGAAGGTGGTGGAGGCGCCGTCCGGCAGCACCGCCTCGCCCAGCACGCGCAGCATGGAGAACAAGCCGGGGTCCCAGCCGGTGGAGATCAGGGCGAGGTTACCGGCCGCGCGGGCGGCAACGTCGACGGCCTCAAAGTACTGCGGGATCTTGGCGTGGGTGTCAAAGGAGTCCACGGTGGTGAAGAAGGCTGCCGCAGCCGGCCCCTGCTCCTCCAGGTCAGTGGCCGAGCCGCCGCAATTGAGACACACGTCCACCTTGCCCACCCAGTCGCCCATCTGGTCCACGTGCACCACGGGCGCCCCAAGAGTCTGCACGCTCGCTGGGTCTCGCCGAGAGAAGACCACCACCAGTTCCATGTCGTCGTTCTTGGCGATGGCGGCCTCCGCACCGCGGCCGAGGTTGCCGTATCCGTTAATTGCGACCCTGATCATGAGACCTCCTGGGGGACGACGTTCCGCCCGCAATTATCCGCCCGCAGGCCAGTCTGTGAGCGGCCGCGTCTCATTTTCTGGGAACCGGGGGCGCTACTCGAAGCGAACATGCTCCATCACGCGCTTGGCAGTCTCCAAGTCCACGAGCATGCGCGAGCGGAACGAGACGATCGCCTCCGGGATGCGCCCCTGGGCCACCAGCTCCCGCTCGTGAGCCGAGACCCCGGAGCCGTCCACACCCTCAACCGCGTCGCGCAGCTTTACCTTCAGACGGTCGATCTCCATTCGCTGACGAGCCGACTCAGCCTCCAGGCGCTTTACCTCCTGACGCAAAGAGTCGATCTCCCGCGCCTGTGCAAACCACTTGCCCATGCCCACCCCGTTTCAGCTCGGCTGCGCTGACACTAGCCCTTCTGCTCCGCCTCCGGGGCGGCGGAGGCGAACACGAACTCCAGCTGGATCTCCGGGTCGATCCCGCGCACGATGCTCTCGTAGAAGTTGCGGCACTGGTACTCCAGCAACTCCATGCTGTCCGTGATGTGCTTTTCCTTCTCCGTGTCGTTCAGCACCCGGGTGATGAGCGCGGGCAGGTCCACGTCCGGGGTGATGAAGGAAATGACGCCGTTGTCCTCCACGATCGTCTTGAATTCGGCGTCGCTGTGCCCCAAGAATTCAAACGCCGGGATGGAGAGTTTGAACCGCTTGTCCCCGGTCTTCTCTACCTTCACATCCCCGCCATCAATGCCGAGCATGGCCGAGTAGTCGTACTGCAGGAAGTGGTTCTTGGCGCTGCCCGGGATGGACATGCCCAGGAAGGAGGCGTCCACTTTCTCCGTGGCGATTCCCTGCACGCCCAGGCGCAACAGGACCACATCATCCTCCAGGGTCAGGGACTGCACCACGCGCTCGTCGGCGCTCTGGCGGTTGAAATACGGGAAAAGCTGAGTAGCACCAAAGACCGCGAGCCCCAATACGACCAGGCTCGCAACGATGCTGATGATCTTTGCCTTTACCGACCACTTGCGCCAGTGCATGGGGGGGCCTTCTTTCTAACGAATCTTTTCTCCGGTGGAAACCGCAGATATTGTGCCACGCGAACTTAAGCACTCGGCTCTACGACCATTTTTTAACCACCCCTCACGGATACGGGTACCCGGGAGGGCGTTGAGGTGGTTAAACGCGAAGAGGTCGGTGCAGCGGCGGTGGTGGGCGGCGGCGCGGCCCGGCTCGCGGCTGAAGGGGGCGCGCACAAAGCGCGGCGTCAGGCCCGCTCGCTCCATCGCCTGTTTGTAACCCAGGCCGCGCCGGTGGGTTGCCACACCGTAGGTGCCCTCGTGGTCAAGGCAGCCCACGTAGGCGATCGAGGCCGGGCCGACGTTGCGCAGGTAGTTGGTGGCCATGTGCCCGACGGCGACGTCGTCTATGCCCACGCTCGCCACGCCCTCCACCACCGTGCCGGCGATCACCACGGGGACCGGCAGGGCGTTCAGAGCCTGGGCGGAGAAATCTCGCGGGGCGGGCACCAGGATCACCAGGTCGGTCTCGTCGGCCAGATTCGGCCCGGCCAGGAAGCTCGCCCGGGCGGAGGCGGACAGGCCCTGCTTCACGCGCAGCGAGGCGTCCAGCGGGCCAAGCACGTCGTGGATCCCGGCCAGGATCGAACCGAACACCCAGCGGTCCGACTCCGGGACCACCGCCGTGATCCGGGCGGGTGGTGCAGCGGGAGGTGAGGTGGCGGGAGCGGCTAGCCGGGCGCTGCGGGGAGCGTTGGTGGGACGCGGGCCGGCGGGGCGCGGGGCAGAGGGAGGCGGGCCAGCGGGGCTTGGGGCAGAGGCAGGCGGGCCAGCGGGGCTTGGGGCAGAGGCAGGCGCGCCGAGGTAGCCGAGCCGGCGGGAGATCGCCAGGATTTCCTCGCGCTTCTGGGCGGAGACGCCGGGGGCGCCGCTCAGCGCCCGCGAGACCGTGGAGACGGCAACGCCGGCGGCGGCTGCGATGTCAGCCATTGCAACGTTGCTGTCCGTGGGCGCCATGGCGCTACCTTCTCACGGGGTCTTTGGGCGGGCAAGCAAAAACGTCCGGGGGGCGGCTACCGGCTAGATGGCGGCGGAGTGGAAGTGCACGCTGGGAAGAAGGGCACGCCGGGCAGCCGGCTGCGTCTACCGGCTAGGTGCGGTGTCTTTCCCGGTCCAGTCGGGGCCCGGCCCCAGCAGGAACTCCCATTCGCGCCTAATCAGGCTGTCCTCGAACTCGAAGATGTCCAGGGAGCGGTTGCCGTCGCTGTCGATCAGGAGGGCCGCCACCGTTTGCCCGTCGGCGGAGGGCAGCAGCTGGTGCGCGCGGAAGGTGGCGCTGGAGCCCGCGTAGGCGGCCTGGATCCGCCGCAGGTACGCCTCACGGCCCTGGATGATGTCTCCGCCCAAGCGCCACTCGACCTCCGGGTGCAGGAAGGCTGCATAGCGGTTCCAGTCCCGCCGGTTCTCGGCGGCGAAGAACTGGGCAAGAGCGTCGCGCACGGCAACAGCCTAACGGGCGGGGCTGCGGTCAGGCGGGGCCGTGGTCAGGCGGGGCCAAGGACAGTCAGAGGCCAGCTGCGGGTCAGACTGCAAATCAGACTACAAATCAGACTGCAAGCCAGACTCAAAATCTGGCGCACACTCAAACCACAGACTCAGAGTTTTGCAGTGTTACTTGCAGTCTCTTGCAGTGTGAGGTGGCGACAAACATACGAGCGGCGAAGGAATCGCCGATGCGGCCCACCAGAGCCTCAGCGAAATCTGACGAAGCGCAACGATTCCCGGGCAGGTCGCGTCCCGGCGGCTTCCGCATTGCCCGACCACACCAGACTGAGAAAGACACTACAAATGAAACTCAAACTTTCACAGTCTTAGTTGTAGTCTTGTCACATGGAGTGGGATGAGCAAGATCTACACCGGGTCCTTACCGAGCTGCGCCTACGACGCGGCGACACAACTTCTGTTGAAGTCAAGCGCGCGGCAGGCGGCGTCCCACGTATGCCAGAAACACTGTGTGCATTCGCGAATATGCCAAATGGAGGCACTGCCGTCCTTGGTGTCGACGAAGCCGACGGACGTTTTGAAGTGGTAGGTGTACACGACGTAGCGAACCTGGAGGCTGGCCTAGCTGCTCAGGCTCGTTCCGCAGTGACACCTTCTCCTCATCTCGAGTTCCAAACCTTTGAGGTGGATGGGAAGACCGTAGAGGTAGTTCACGTTTCGCCCCTTCGCCTCACGGACAGGCCTGCATTTACTGGGGGACGCGCTTATCTGCGGCAAGCCGACGGCGATTACGCCATGCAGCCCCATGAGCTCCGCATGATCGAGGTTGCCAAGCTGCACGTGGACGAGCAGGTTGACTACGACATCGCGCCTGTCCAGGGCCACAGCCAAGAAGACCTCGATACGAACCTGGTTACCAGCTATGTAGAGGCTGTTCGCACCCATGCCCGTCGGCTGCGTGACATGACTGATGAACAAATCCTTCGCGCGACCAACGTCTTGACAGCCTCCGGCGAGCCGACCGTTGCCGGACTGTACGCGTTGGGCCACTATCCGCAAGGGCATTTCCCGGCCCTCACCGTCACTGCCGCTGTGCAGCTGCCGGGCGGCGAGGGTAGCGCACGCAACCGCAATTTGGAGGACTTCACTGGCCCTCTTCCAGTCTTGCTGAGCGACTCGCTCGGATGGGTGGAGGAGAATCTGGCTTCCATCAACCGTTACCGCCCCGATGGCCACATGGAGGTAGTCCCCGAGCTGCCCTTGAACGCTGTGCGCGAGCTGATCGCCAACGCCCTAGTACATCGGGATCTTGGACCAAACACCTTGGGAATGGGCAAGCAGGTCCAGATCAGGATCACGCCAAAGAGCCTGTTCATTCAAAGCCCCGGCGGACTGAAGGGTGTTTCACTTTCGCAGCTGGAGAGTGTGGAGCACGCCCAGGCAGCCGTAAACCAACGGCTCTACCAAATCGCCAAACGTCTCACGACACCTGACGGTGGCTCGGTCATCGAAGGGGAGGGCGGGGGCATACGTGAGGTGTTCCGCTCAGCCCAGGAGCGCGGACTTCACCGGCCACAGCTAATCGACACTGGCGTGCAGTTCAAGGCGCTACTTTGGCGCCCACTGGAAGGGGAAACGGATGAGGGGGCCCCGAGCGAGCCACACCGGGTCACCTTGTTGCCCGGCGAGAAGAACGTTGATCCTCTAGAGGTATCTGCACACGCAGGTGCCTCGAGTACGACCGCACCGCTTTACCTGGTTAGCTCCGCGCCGACTGTGAATGAACCGGTAGTGCTCTCAGCGCTGGCCAGGAATCCCGGCCCTCATACGATCCACGAGCTCGCGGCGGCCACGGGCTTGACCCTCGGCCAGCTGCGCTACGCATTGGCTCAACCTCTGCGCGAGGGAATCGTTGTCATGGAAGGAGGCCAAGGCCTGAAGTCCACCAGGTACAGCGTCAAATCCCCGACCAATATGGGCCGCTGAGTGCGCTTTCTCCCCGAAGGGCTAGATGACACCACCACCGACGATGTGGCGAACTCGGTCAAGCGACCTGCAGCGGCGTGATGACATCGATCTGGTCCCCGGCAAGGTCCCTGGCCAGATCGAGCTCGTACTGGCTCTGAAGGTTGGTCCAGAACTCCGCCGTGGTGCCGAAGTACTTTGCCAGGCGCAAGGCGGTGTCCGCCGTGATCCCCCTCTTGCCGTGCACGATCTCGTTGATGCGACGCGGAGGCACACCGATGGAAACAGCAAGCCTGTTCTGGGTGATCCCAAGACCGGTAATGAAGTCCTCCATGAGCACCTCGCCCGGGTGGATCGGAGGAATCAGGTCAGTGGTAGTCAACGATCTCCACCTCCTCTGGACCAGCGGGGCGTCACCGAATTCATTCAAGAGTAACGAGCGGAAGACAGACCCTGGTTGACGGGCGAACCACTTGTGGATCTGGATGATGAGGCGATATGACTGCTGCACTTGCTTCTCACGCAGGGCCATACGCGCCACGAATACAGGGGCGTAACGGTCTTCAAGCCTCATGGGACAGCCCCCTGAATCTCTTGTTCACAACTTATCCGCAATCTCTTGCAGATAGGACCGGATCGTGCGTACGGAGCCTCCCACCTGCTGCACCTCGTACGCGTCCTTGAAGCTCTCGCGTTTCCGATTGAGCGGAGGGTCAGTGATAAGGATTATGATCGCTTCGAGCGTATCGACCATGTCCTCGACCGTCAGGTGCCTGCCACCAGTCTTTGTCACGCCCAGTTTCGTCACACCTGGCTTCGCCAACGAATACCACGAGAACATATCCCAACGGGCCAAGAGACGATCTGACAGGTGGTCGGAGAGTCTCTTCCCCACCCCTGACTGGTCCGCCAGCGCCTTCCCAACGTAAATCGGCTTGAAGTCTGCATAGAGGACGTAAATTCCTTTGGCATTCCAGAAGTTGTTCGTCCTCCTCTCCCCCTTTTCCGTCCTCCACTCGCCCATGAGTTTCTTGTCCTCCCAGTCGACCGCATCCGGATTCCAGAACTCGCCGAAGCTCCTAATGATCGACACAGCGCCTCCTATTTCTTCGATCCAGACGTAAGCCCGCTTGGACCTACACGTTAAACCTGAATTCTACTGGGCCTCCGACAGATCTAGTTCCTTGCCACCGCACCAGACCCATGGCCGATTGGCGTCCACAAGCGGTCGATGGGGATCACATGCAGACGATCCTGGTACGTATAGGAGCGCTTACCGGTCGTCATCATGATGCCGCCCAAGAAACGGTCGCCGAGCAGATCACGCAGTTTGGCCATGCCGCGAAACTCCGCGCCCGGTGCTCGCTCGCTCGCTTTTACCTCTATAGCCAGTACGCGTCCGTCATCGCGCTCGATCACCAGATCGACTTCGTCGCCGTCGCTGGTACGCCAATGCCCGAGCGCAACCGGCTCCGCCAGCCATGAAGCCTGTTTGCGGACCTCCCCGACCACGAAGGTCTCCAGAAGATGACCGAAATCGGTCAACGCCGCCGGGTCGAGGCCTCGCAGCCTGTCGGGGGTGAGGCGAAGCAGCCGTGCGGCAAGTCCGGAATCAACGACATGGACCTTCGGCTTGACACTTACCCGGGAGCGCAGCGTCTTGCCCCAGGCAGGCAGCCGCACGACCAGAAACAGATCCTCCAATAGGCGCAAGTGATTCTCGGCGGTGGCCCTATTGATCCCCAGTTTCTGCGCGCCGGCGGAGATATTCAGCAACTGCCCGGTCTGCGAGGCAAGATACCTAAGTAGATCGGCAAGAGCCTGACGCTCCCGAATTCGACTGAGTTCGACGGCGTCGCGTTCGACGGAGGCACGGACGAAGTCGTCAAACCATCGCGCGCGCGACGCCCCGGTCCGGCGCAGCGCCAACGGCATGCCGCCTGAGCAGGCCCGATCCACGTACTCGTCCCTCGTGGTCGGCGAAGTGGGGACCGCCGCCACCGTTTCCGCGACATCCATAAACAGACGCGCAAGGAAGTCCTCTCGAACGCCGACGATCTCCCCTTGCGACAAGGGCCAGATCACTTGCGCGTGCAGGCGACCCGTGAGGGCTTGGGCCGTGCGCGGCAAGGCGTCTTGCCGCGTGGAACCGGTAATAACTGCGGTACCCGGACTGCTTCCTTCTCTGTTCAGGCGCGCCTTGATCGCGTCTAGGACGTCCGGGAGACGTTGGTACTCATCGACGCACAGCGTCGTGGCCGTCGATACAGCGGACGCCAGATTCCCTTCCACAGCCTCACGAACCTCGATGTCATCGAGGTCGATGACGGTACTGCCCACCTGCGCCGCGAAGGCGCGCAGAACCGTCGATTTGCCGACCGATCGGGGACCGTGAAGCGCCACCACCGGCTCCACGCGCACCTGCTCCATGAGGGTCTCGCTCACCCGGCGCGGAACGATACCTGTCAGTCTCATGGACTCAACTTAGCATTTTTGAGCCACTCTGGTAAGCAACCTTGAGCGCGCTAACAGAGCAAATATGATCGCTTGCCGACGCAAACAAACGTGGACTCTTCTGGCACACGCGGAGCGCTCGGCAGAGGATAGAAAGGCAGCCAGTGCGAGCCCAAAGAGTCAGACGCCGAATCTGAGCCACAGCCAGTCATCGACTCCTCAACTGCCGCTACTGCTTCGTCGACCGGGACCTTCTCGCAATGCTCGGGCCAAGTCCCCAAGCTGCCAAGGTCGCTGCGAAGACCGCCGAGTAGCGCAGGCTCCCACCAAACAGCAGCTAGCGTGAACCGGCCTGGGCGTGTACCCACGCTAGCGCCACCGCGCGCACATCCTGGCTCGTGCGGGCCGCGACCTCGGTCAGGTGCACGTACCCGTCGGCAGGAGCAGCAGTCACACGCATGTTTATAGCGCGCCGGGCCGCGCCAGGCTCCCAGGCAGCCGAGGCAACCGCCCTAGATGACCACCAGCAAGAAACAGGCGCCATATACACCGGATGACCTCCACCCAGCGCCAACTAGGGCGCACCCAACGCACCGCCCTACACGTTAAACCGGAACTCCACCACGTCGCCGTCGACCATCACGTAGTCCTTGCCTTCGATGCGGACCTTGCCGCGGGCCTTGGCCTCGGCCATGGAGCCGGCGTCCATGAGGTCGTCGAACGCCACGACCTCGGCCTTGATGAAGCCGCGCTCGAAGTCGGTGTGGATCACGCCTGCGGCCTGGGGTGCGGTCCAGCCCTTGCGGATGGTCCAGGCGCGGGCTTCCTTGGGGCCGGCGGTGAGGTAGGTCTGCAGGCCTAGGGTGTCGAAGCCGACGCGCGCCAGCTTGTCCAGGCCCGGCTCGTCCTGCCCGGCCTCGGCGAGCATCTCGGCAGCTTCCTCGGGCTCCAGTTCCACCAGCTCGGACTCGAACTTGGCGTCCAGGAAGATGGCCTCGGCGGGGGCCACGAGCTCACGCAGTTCGGCCTGCATTGCCTCGTCGGCCAGGCCGGCGTCGTCGGTGTTGAAGACGTAGATGAACGGCTTGGTGGTCATGAGCTGGAAGGTGGCCAGGTGGGCGCGGTCCAGGCCGGCCTTGTCGGCTACGGCGCTGAGCACGTCGCCCTTTTCCAGCAGCTCCAGGGCGGCCTTGGCGGTCTCGAGGACGGCGGGCTCGGTCTTCTTGCCGCGCACCTCCTTTTCGAGGCGGGGGATGGCCTTTTCGAGGGTCTGGATGTCGGCGAGCACGAGCTCAGTGGTGATGGTCTCGATGTCGTCCTTCGGGGAGACCTTGCCGTCCACGTGCACCACGTCGGGGTCGGCGAATGCGCGCGTGACCTGGCAGATGGCGTCGGCCTCGCGGATGTTGGCCAGGAACTGGTTGCCCAGGCCCTCGCCCTCGGAGGCGCCGCGCACGATTCCCGCGATGTCCACGAAGGAGACGGTGGCGGGGACTTCTCGCTCGGAGCCGAAGACTTCGGCGAGCTTGCCCAGGCGCGGGTCCGGCAGCGGCACCACGCCGACGTTTGGCTCGATGGTGGCGAACGGGTAGTTCGCGGCGAGCACGGTGGCGCGGGTGAGGGCGTTAAAGAGGGTGGACTTGCCGACGTTGGGCAGACCAGCAATACCAATAGTTAGGGCCATGCCGGCGAGTTTACCGGCCCGCCCGCGCGGCTTGGGTTGCCGTCCACCCGGCTTTGCGCCACATTGCCCACTCCCTTGCCCGTTCTTTTGGCTCTGTTGGACGACGCTGCCGCCCGCTGCCACTCTCCCACCGCCGCCCTGCGCGCCGCTTTCATGGCCGACGCCGCCACCCACCACTGCCCCGCCTGCCTCCGCTTCAAATGTTGGTCCCTGCTGATTAGGTATCCCCATGGAGTTCTGGGAAGTTGCTTTGATGTTGGTGCTCGCGGCCTTGGCGGGGGCGGGCGGCTGGTTCCTGGGCCGTGGTCAGGGCCGGGCGAGCGCTGCGCAGGAGAGTCACGATGCGGTGGCCCGGGCGCAGCAGGAGGCCACAGTGGCTAGCGCGGAGGCGGCGCGAGCCACCGGGGCGTTGGCGGACGCGAACGCCCGCGCCGAGGAGCTGATCGCTGCGGAGAAGCGCAACGCCGAGCTGCTGGTACGGGCCGAGCGCGAGCGATCCGAGGGGCTGATTAGGGCGGCGCAGGAGCGGGCGGCCGGGGCCGTGGAGTCCGAGCGGGCGCGCGCTAAGACCCTGGAGCAGCAACTCCACGCCCAGCGCGAGCAGGCCAGCAAGAACACCGAGGTCCTGCGCCAGCTCACCCCGGTGCGGGAGGTGCTGGACGGCCTGGCCCGCAGGGTGGAGAGCGGGGAGAAGGAGCGCTCCACCCAGTTCGCGGCGCTCAACACCCAGCTGGAGGCGGCAGCCCGCACGGACGCGGAGCTGCTTACCGCCACCCGTTCCCTGGACGGGGTGCTGCGCGCCGCGCGCTCGCGCGGCCTGTGGGGTGAGACCACGCTGCGCCGGGTGATCGAGGCCGCCGGGATGCTGCGCCACGTGGACTTCGACGAACAGCGCGCCATCCCCGGCTCCGCCCAGCGCCCCGACGTGACCGTGCACCTGCCCGGCGGCGCCCACCTGGCCATCGACGCCAAGGTGCCGCTGGACGCCTACCTAGAAAGCCAGGACGCCGGCACCGGCGCGCCCGTCGACCTCGCTGCGCACGCCCAAGCCGTGCGCTCGCACGTCAGTGCCCTGGCCAAGCGCAACTACCCCGGGGCGCTCGGTGACGGCCCGCAGGCCACCATCCTGTTCCTGCCCGCCGAGCCCCTGCTGTCCGGCGCGCTGGAGGCCGACTCCACGCTCCTTTCCATGGCTCTGGAGAGCGGCATCATCCTGGCCACCCCGGCCAGCCTGCTGGCCGTGCTGAAGGCGGTGGCTGCCGTGTGGAGCCAGGAGGCCGCACGAGAGGACGCCGAGCGCCTGCTGGAGGTGGGGCGCACGCTCTACGACCGCCTGGGCACGGTGGCCTCACACATGACCGAACTGGGCAAGCACCTGGACAAGACCGTGGCCAGCTACAACAAGGTGGTGGGCTCCTACGAGGGCCGCCTGCTCGTCACGGCCCGGGAGGTCGCCACGCTCTCCTCCAAGGAACTGGCGGTGCCGGAGCTGCTGCCGGACTCCGTTCAGGTGCGCGGCTTCACCAAGCCGGAGCTCACCGGCCAGTAGCGCCCTTCCCCAAAACTAAGGTGTGGGCCGCGAGCGCACCCGCTCGCGGCCCACACCCAGCCCGGCCCTGCGAGACCCCAGGCAACCTCGGCGCCACTCCTCCGCCCGGGGCGGGCCCCGGGCCCGGCCCCGCAAGCCCCAGGGCTACCTCAGGTCGATCATTCCGAACAGGTCCTTCGGGTCCTCCGGGTCCGCGATCAGGTCCAGCTCCTCGAAAAAGCCCGTGCCCTCCACGGCCTGCTCCAGGTAGCGCAGCGCACAGAAGTCCTCCACCGCGAAGCCCACAGAGTCAAAGATCGTCACCTGCTCGGCGCTGGTGCGGCCCTCGCGCCGTCCCGTGATGACCTCCCACAGTTCGGTGACCGGGAAGTCGGCCGGCTTGGCCTGGATCTCCCCCTCGATGCGGGTCTGCTCCGTGTACTCCACGAACACCGGCCCCAGGTCCAAGATCCGTTCGTCCAGCTCGGTCTTGCCGGGGCAGTCACCACCCACGCCGGTCACGTGGGTGCCGGGAGCAACGTCGTCCACGCTCAGTACGGTGGCATTGCGTTTATCCGCAGTGCAGGTGATGATCGCGTTACAGCCCGCCACCGCAGCGGCCGCGCTCTCAGCAATCCGCACCTCGATGCCCAGCTTGGCTAGGTTCGCCCGCATCTTGGAGCTGGCGGCCGGGTCCACGTCGAACACCGTCACGCTCTCCACCTGGCGCACCGCGCGCATGCCGAGCACCTGGAACTCAGACTGCGAACCTGCCCCCACCATGCCCAGCCGCAGTGGACCAGCCGGGGCCAGGTACTTCGCGGCCAAGCCCGTAGTTGCGGCGGTGCGCAACGCGGTCAGCAGAGTCATCTCCGCCTCGAAACGGGGGTAGCCGTTGTGAACATCGGCCAACACGCCAAAGGCTGTGACGGTTTGGAAACCGCGGGCCGGATTGGAGGGGTGGCCGTTGACGAACTTAAAGCCGTAGCTCACCCCATCCGTGGTGGGCATCAGCTCGATCACGCCCTCTGCGGTGTGGGAGGCCACGCGGGGCCGCAACTCGAACTGCTCCCAGCGGGCGAAGTCCTTCTCCAGGGCATCCACCAAGCCTGCAATCGCCGCCTCGGGACCGACGGCTGCCAGCCAGCGACGCATGTTCTCCACGTTGACGAAACGCATCTCACCCTCCCACCCAAACCGGGACTTATGGCCTGTGAGGCACAGCATACGGACGAGCATTGTGCATACTCAACGCCAATTTCGCGCTAGTTTCGCCCATCACTGCTACTAATTGCGCTCCTTGAGGATACGTTTTGCCCATGCGCTCCTTGGACTCACTTGACCGCAAGCTCATCGCCGCGCTCCGGGCCAACGCGCGCGCCCCGCTGGCCGAACTCGCCCGCGAGCTGCAAGTCACCCGCTCCACCGTCACCCGGCGCCTGGAGGCACTACAGCGGGACGGCATCATTCAAGGCTTCTCCGTGCTCCTGCGCACCGACGTGGACGACACCCTCATCCGCGCCATCTCCCACCTAGCCATAGAAGGCCCCCACGTGGACCGCGCAATCCAGCAGCTACGCGGCATGCCGCAGGTGGTGGGCCTGTACTCCACCAACGGCGAATGGGACCTAGTGGCACAGTTGGCCGCAGAAAGTCTCGCAACAGTTGACGTGGTCCTATCGCAGATCCGCAAGATACCGGGGGTAACGCGCTCGGAGACCAGCCTGCTGCTGCGCTCCGTACTGGCCTGAAAACGGCGCGGCCACGGTGCTGGGCGGCGGCGCGTGGACGACGTCGGCCACCCACGCCCAAATCGTTGCGGCCGGCGGGCGGGGCGGCCAAAGCGCACCCCACTCGTCCCGGATGGCTGCGGCCGCGCACTAGTAGTGTTTCTGCCATCTGCCCCCGCACAGAGGAGAAGAAAATGGCCAAGGCTGCGAAGCGAGTTGGAATCCTCACCGCAGGCGGGGACAGCCCCGGCCTGAACGCCGCCATTCGCGGGTTTGGCAAGGCGGCGATCGGGCACCACGGGATGGAGCTGATCGGCTTCCGCGACGGCATTCGCGGACTGGCGGAGAACCGGACGGTGAAGCTGGACTCGGCCTCGCTCAGCGGGATCCTCACCGTGGGCGGCACGATGCTGGGCACGTCCCGGGACAAGGTCCACCGCATGGTGGTGGACGGCGAGGTACGGGACATGATCCCGACGATCCAGGAGAACTACGAGTCCAACAACCTGGACGCTCTGGTGTGCATCGGCGGCGGCGGCACCGCGAAGAACGCCTACAGGCTGGCCAAAGCGGGGCTGAACGTCATCCACCTGCCCAAGACGATCGACAACGACATCGCGCACACGGACACCTCTTTCGGTTTCTCCACCGCGCTCGGCATCGCCACCGACGCGATCGACCGCCTGCACTCCACGGCGCACTCCCACCACCGCATCATCGTCGTGGAGATCATGGGACACCGGGCCGGCTGGCTGGCCCTGGGCGCGGGCATCGCGGGCGGCGCAGACATCATCCTGCTGCCGGAGATCCCCTACTCGATCGACTCCGTGGTGGAGTCCATCAAGCGCCGGGCCGAGCGGGGCCACATGTTCTCCGTCATCGCGATCGCGGAGGGCGCCCTGGACCAGGCCGACCACGCCGAGCTCGCGGCAGCCGAGGCGCTGCGCCGCTCCGCGACCACCCCGGAGGCCCGCGAGGCCGCCAAGAAGCACCGCGCCTCCGTGATCGCCTCCCACCGGGGCAACGCATTCAAGCTCGCCGGGATCCTGGAGGAGGCCACCGGGCTGGAGTCGCGCGTGACCGTGCTGGGCTACGTGCAGCGCGGCGGCACCCCGGATGCCAACGACCGCATGCTCGGCACCCTGCTGGGCGGAGCGGGTGCCGACCTGGTGGCTGAGGGCGTCACTGGAGTGACCGTGGCCTCCCAGGGGCAGGCCGCCGTGCCGGTTCCTCTGGCCGACGTTGCAGGCAACCTCAAGACCGTCCCCTTGGACCACCCCTGGATCCTGGCCGCGCGACACGTGGGCACGGGCCTGGGAGACTGACCACCACGGGGCTGGAGCTGGGCGGGGGCGGGAAGGCGATTGGTCTTCCCGCCCCCGCCTGCTTTGCGCCGCTTTCCCGGCTCTTCGCGGGTGAAGATGGGGGTTGTGGTGGGTGCTGGCGCGTTGCCCCCGAGCGCACAAGCGTGCGGTCGGGGTACATGCGACCGACCGGTGCCACGGCACCAAGCGGTCGCATGTACCCCGATACAACATTTGCGAGGCGGGGGTGAGTCGGGGCCACAGTCGCGCGCACGCCTCTCGCCCCGGGAAGCGAGGAGCGCCGGCGAGGAGCGCAGCACGGACACCACCCGCTCCATGATCGAGTCCGTACCGGGGAGCGGGGAGTGCGGACGGGGAGCGCAGGCGGGGAGCGCAGACAGGAAGCGCCGGTCCCCGCCCCAAATGCCCCAGCCAGGGCAGCTCTTCTTTCCGCGCGTGCGCGGGGCTCCTCCGACCGGCCCCTCGGTGTCACCCCCGGCACAGTGACTTTCCGCGCGTGCGCGGGGGGCTCCACTGGGGCGGTCGGCGGTGAGCGAGCCAACCGCGAACGCCACACCGGATCACTTCGGCCTTACCCATCGCGGAGTAACGGGCGGCTACCGGCCAGGAGCCTTGCGCAAACGATTGCGCCTTTATTGCAGTCATTGAGCCGTTGTTGCAGCTCTCCTGGCCTTGGGCGACCTATTGCGCCTTTAATCGGCCCCGTAGCGCTACAAGAGCTGCAATAAAGCTCAAACCGCTACAACAAGGGCTCAACAGGAACCACAAGGGCTCAACCGTTTGCGCGACGACCATCCCGGGCGCTACGCCACTCTATGGGGAGCTACTCCACCCACACCGACAGCAACAGCCTCATCCTCGAAGAGCCCCGTTTCTTCTGTCCAGACTTACCGATGCACGGCCCTCCGCCGGTGGCAAGAACACACGGCGCGATAGCCTCGACTTATCAGAAAGGCAATTAGATGACACAGAAAGGTGCAAGCGATCACATTGATTGGTCACACCCTTGTGACTTTCGTTAAAGCAGCGCCCATAAACCGGTGAATTCCTCCACCAAATCTCCAAATCCTTTTCTCTTCGGCGTAAGCTGCTGCGCGTCCGAGGGGCACCCAGTCTCTCGCCTACCTTCCCGGAGTTCCATATGGTTTCCAAGCGTGCAATTGCGGCTGCAGCGGCGTCGGCCGTCGCCACCGTTTCGCTTGCGGTTGCTACCTCCGCCCCCGCCTGGGCACAGGTAGCGCTTTCCTCTAAGTACCCGCCGCGCTGCTCGGTCGGTTCGATTTTCACCGAAGTGGGTAAGCCCGTTTCCGTGCCAATCTTGGCAGTGGACAACGAGGGCACATCGATCCCGGAGAAGGTCACGTTTGTAGGGGACCTGCCCGCCACGGTCACGTGGGACCCGGCCACCTCCATGCTTTCCACCGACGCCACCGCCGAGGTTAATCTGACCACGGTGCGAGTGCAGGTGACCCTGGACGACTACACGACGTTCTGCGAGGGCACCGTCTACGTCGACCCGGCCGCTCCGGAGGGCTCCGGCGAGGAGACGATCACCCCCATGTTCCCCCCGATGATGACGGAATCTCCCTCCCAGCCCAGGGAGCCCGGAGCGCCCACCGAGCCCGCGCACCCCAGCGAGCCCAGAGAGCCCGGAGAGCCCACCGAACCGGCACTCCCGATCGAGCCGGACGTGCCCGGCCCGACCGAGACCGACCCGCCGTTGCCACTGCCGGATCCGACCGAGCCCATCGGACCGGCGGCACCTTACCCGATCGAGACCGCCATTCCCGCTCCGTACCCGATCGAGACCGCCATCCCGGATCCGAACCCGATCGAGACCGCCATCCCGGATCCGAACCCGATCGAAACCAGCATCCCGGCTCCGAACCCACAGCCGTCGAGTGGCGCTAGCCAGTCTGCTTCCGCCGCCCCCTCCACCAGCACCGGCGCCACCACCGCGCCCAGCACCTCCGCCTCCGCTTCGGCCTCCACCTCGGCCTCCGCTTCGGCACAGCCCTCCAGCGGCGCAGACGACTCCACCGCCTCTGCGGTCCCCTCCACCAGCACCGGCGCCACGAGTGCGCCCGGTGGGGCTCCCACGCCTCCGCCCACGGTGGGGTCCTCTGCCAGCCCCGATCCGACCCCGAGCGAGGCGGCCTCGGCCTCAACGTCGGCTGCCCCGAGCGCGCCCACTTCGGCCAGCGCCTCGGCTCCGGCCCCTGCTTCCCCGTCCTCGTCCGTTCCTGCGACCGTGGTGGTGGCCAAGCCGACTTCGGTGTCCTCTGGCCAGCCCACGGCCAAGCCCGCTGCCAAGCAGCTGGCAAAGACCGGTGCCGCTGCCGATAGCGTTGCCCTGTTTGCAGCGCTGACGCTCGCGGCGGGTGGGGCCCTTCTGGCGGTAAGGCGCCGCGAGAACGCTCGCTGAGCACCACCGGGGCCGGCCGCGGCTAGGCGGCTAGCCCGCCCCCAAAAGCAGTGTCGGGTGGTTTTCCGTGACTCTCACGGAAAACCACCCGACAGTTGTTTGGCGCTCCTGCGGCTCTAGGCCACGTGCCCGGGCCCGGCTTCGCGTCGGCCCTTGTCCGGCTCCTTGCCGGCGCCCTTCAAGTCCGCGCGCAGGTTCTTGGGCAGGGTGAAGGTGATCCGCTCGGTGGCGGTGCGCACCTCTTCCAGGTTGTCGTAGCCGCGCCGCTGGAGCTCCTCGATCAGCTCTCGCACCAGGATCTCCGGCACTGAGGCGCCAGAGGTCACGCCCACGGTCTTCACGTCCTGGAACCAGGCGTCTTCGACCTCGTCGGCCTTGTCGATGCGCTCGGCCCGGCCGGCTCCGGCCTCGCGGGCCACCTCCACCAGGCGCACGGAGTTGGAGGAGTTGGCGCTGCCCACCACGATCATTAGGTCGCAGCGCGGGGCGATCTCCTTGACGGCCACCTGCCGGTTTTGGGTGGCGTAGCAGATGTCGTCGGAGGGCGGGTCCACCAGGTTCGGGAAGCGCTCGCGCAGCCGGTTGACGGTCTGCAGGGTCTCGTCCACGGACAGGGTGGTCTGGCTGATCCACACCACCTTGTCGGGGTCGCGCACCTCCACGGAGTCCACCTCGTCGGGGGTGCCGACCACCTGGATGTGCTCGGGCGCCTCGCCCTGGGTGCCCTCCACCTCCTCGTGGCCCTCGTGTCCCACCAGGATGATGTCGTAGTCGTCCTTGGCGAAACGCACGGCCTCGCGGTGCACCTTGGTCACCAGCGGGCAGGTGGCGTCGATGGTTTCCAGCTGGCGGCGCTCGGCCTCGGCGTGCACTGCGGGGGAGACGCCGTGGGCGCTGAACACCACCCGGGCGCCCTCCGGCACCTGGTCGGTTTCGTTGACGAAGATGGCGCCACGCTTGGAGAGCACCTCCACCACGTACTTGTTGTGGACGATCTCCTTGCGCACGTAGATCGGCGGGCCGTAGTGCTCCAGTGCCTTCTCTACGGCGTCCACGGCGCGGTCCACGCCGGCGCAGTATCCGCGCGGCGCGGCCAACAGAATCGTCCCGGCCATTTTTCCCCTGTCTTTGCTGCCACCGCGTTGGTGGTTCAAGGTAACGTTACCCGGCAGAAAACAACTCTCGCATCGTGAGGCCCCGTCTTGAGCATCACCCCGCGCCCGCTGCCGGAACGCGCCGCGCAGACTACTGCGGACAACCCGTGGCCGCTGCGTCTGTTGAACGCCAAGATCGAGGAATATGTGGCCAAGATGGCCCCTGTTTGGGTGGAGGGGCAGATCGTTCAGCTCAACCGCCGCCCTGGGGCGGGGATGGCTTTCCTCACGCTGAGGGATTTGGATCAGGATTCCTCGATCACGGTGTCGATTTACGCGCGGGACCTTTCGCCTTCTCTGGCGGACGGCGCGCGGGTGGTGGTGAACGCTAAGGCGACGTTCTGGCCCAAGCGGGGCTCGCTGCAGTTGCACGCAAGCGAGATCCGCGCGGTGGGGCTGGGGGACCTGTTGGCCCGCATCGAGCAGCTGCGGCAGGTGTTGGCGGCGGAGGGTTTGTTCGATCCGCGCCGCAAGCGTCCTTTGCCGTTCTTGCCGCGCAAGGTGGGCCTCATCTGCGGGCGGGAGTCGAAGGCAGAGCACGACGTGGTGGTGAACGCCACCGCGCGTTGGCCCGGCCTGGCGTTGGAGATTCGCGAGGTCGCGGTGCAGGGCGAGCGCTGCGTCCCGGAGGTGAACGCGGCCCTGGCGGAGCTGGACGCGGACCAGAGCGTGGACGTGATCATCATTGCGCGTGGTGGTGGCAGCGTGGAGGACCTGCTGCCGTTCTCGAACGAGCACCTGGTTCGCGCGGTGGCGGCGGCCCGCACCCCGGTGGTTTCGGCGATCGGCCACGAGACGGACTGCCCCCTGCTGGATTTGGTGGCCGACGTTCGTGCCTCCACCCCCACTGACGCGGCCCGCCGCGTGGTGCCGTCGCTGTCTGAGCTGACCGTCGAACTGGATGCGCTGACTTCTTCCCTGCGTGCCGCTTTTTCTGCCCGCCTGACGCGGGAGCGGGAGGGGCTGCTGGAACTTACTTCCCGCCCGGTCTTGGCCTCTCCCGCGCAGCTGGTGGAGCGGCAGCGCGAGGGGCTGGATTCTGCCTTGGCCCGTCTGCGTGGGGCCGCTAACCGCGCCGTACTGGAGGCCCGTGCTGACTTGAGCGCGTTGTCGGCCTCCCTGCACGCCCTCTCCCCCGCCGCGACGATGGAGCGCGGCTATGCACTCTTGGCTCTCTCTAACGGCACGCTGGTGCGGTCCCAGGCGGACGTGCCTGCGGGCACCCTGGTCGAGGGTTTCTTGGCCGACGGCCGCTTCGTGGCGAAGATCGTTGGCTCCACTCCCACTAGTCCGGCCCCGAAAGGACTTGAATAATGGCTCCTTCTCCCGAGATCGCCGCCGAGGTGGCCCAGCTTTCCTACGAGCAGGCGCGCGCCGAATTGGTGGAATTGGTGCGTAAATTGGAGGGCGGCCAGGTGCCCCTTGCTGAGACAATTGGGCTCTGGGAACGTGGTGAGGCCCTCGCGGCGCACTGCCGTTCCTGGCTGGACGACGCTCAGACCAGGCTAGAGGCCGCTACCGCCGGCCAGCAGGCGTAGGCCTAGAGAAAGAGGTGGCTATCGTGACGCAGGCTCCGTACGCGCTCGTGGTTGGCGAGGCGCTTATCGACATCGTCGAGGCCCAGGGCACCAGCAAGGAGATCCCGGGCGGCTCTCCCGCCAACGTGGCTTTGACTCTCTCCCGGCTGGGGCACGAGTCTCTGCTGCACACGTGGCTCGGTGATGACGCGCGCGGCAAGGCGATCGACCAGCACCTGGGTGCTTCCGGGGTGCGGTTGACGCCGTCTTCGTTCGGCGCGGAGCGCACTTCGACGGCCCTGGCCAAGATCGGTTCCACGGGCGCGGCCACTTACGTGTTTGACGTCGAGTGGGCGCCGGTTCCCCTGCCCGCCGGCGCCGAGCCGCCGGTGCTGGTTCACACCGGTTCCATCGCGGCGGTCCTTGCCCCCGGGGCGGGCGTGGTGGAGCGGATCCTTGCCGACCACCGCGCCACCTCCACGATTACTTACGACCCCAATGCCAGGCCGCAGTTGATGGGCGACGCTGCCTCGGCCCGCCTTACCGTTGAGCGTCTGGTTGCGCTCGCTGACCTGGTCAAGGTGAGCGACGAGGACCTGGCGTGGCTGCTTGGTGTTCCGATGGACACCGCCGAGCAGGTGGAGAGCGCGGCCCGGCAGTGGCTGGAGTTGGGGCCCGCGATCGTGGTGGTCACGCGCGGCAAGCACGGCGCGCTGGCGGTGGCCGCTTCGGGGGCTTGCGTGCAGGTGCCGGCCAACCCGGCGGTGAAGGTGCTCGACACGGTTGGGGCCGGTGACTCCTTCATGGGTGGCTTGAACTCTGCCCTTTGGCGCGAGGGCCTGCTGGGGGCGGAGAACCGCGCCGCGCTGCGCCAGGTGGACCAGACGCAGCTTGCCTCGATCGTGGAGCTGGCCGCCGCCGTTGCGGACATTACCGTTTCGCGCGCGGGCGCGAACCCGCCCACGGCCGCCGAGCTGGACGCTGCCTTGGCAGCGCAGGCGGGCTAGGGGCATGTCGGAGGTTGCTGACCGTACCAAGCCCCGCCCTGCCGAGGTTTGGGACGCTCTGCTAGCGGGAAACCGGCGCTTCACTGCTGGCCAGGGCGGGCAACGCGACTTCGGTGACGCCGGGGAACTGGCAGCCGAGCAGCACCCGGTGGCGGCGGTGCTGGCGTGCTCTGACTCTCGCGTGCCCGTGGAGGTAGCGCTGGACCAGGGCCCCGGGCAGGTGTTCACCGTGCGCACGGCCGGGCACGCCCTATCTGAGGTGGTGCTCGGTTCCTTGGAGTACGCGGTCACGGCCCTGCAGGTTCCCCTGCTGGTGGTGCTGGGCCACCAACGCTGTGGGGCGCTGGAGGCCGCCCTGGCCCTGGCCAAGGGGCAGGAGGCGCCGGGCAACATCGCTCACGTGGCGCGTTGCGTGCTGGATTCCCTGTCCTTCGAGCCCCCCGCCTGGGCGGCCGTACCCGATGGGGAGCTCAGCGCGGGCCACGCTCACGTACGCGGGACCCTGTTCAGGATCCTGGAGGAGTCCCCGGCGTTGCGCGCGCAGGTGGAGAGCGGCGCGCTGGCGATCGTGGGGGCGCACTATTCGCTGCAGTCGGGTCGGGTGCACGAGGTCCCGGCCTCCCGCCACGGCTTCTGACCCCGCTGGTCATCTAATGACCTCCCTACCGGCCGCCTCCGGGCGGCCGGTGCCGCGTGGACCGGCCGGCCCACGCGGGGGCTACTTGCCGCGTCGCCGTTCGCGCAGCGAGTAGTCGCGCAGGGCGCGCAGGAAGTCCACGTGCCTGAAGTCGGGCCAGTAGACCTCGCAGAAGTAGTACTCGGAGTAGACGGTCTGCCAGAGCAGGAAGCCGGACAGGCGCTGCTCGCCGGAGGTGCGGATCACCAGGTCGGGGTCCGGCTGGCCGCGGGTGTAGAGGTTTTCGGCGATGTCTTCGACGGTCAGGCTGGCTGCAGCGTCGGCCAGGCTGACTCCGGCGGCGGCGCGCTGCTCTAGGTGGGCGCGCACGGCGTCGGCGATCTCCTGCCTGCCGCCGTAGGAGACCGCGATGTTCACGGTCATGGCCTCCCCGGGGTCGCGGCCGGCCAGCTGCGCAGTGGCCTCCTCCACGCTGTGCAGGCGCTCCACCACCCACTCCGGCAGCAGGTCCATGTTGCCGACGATAGAGACGGGCCAGCGCCGCTGGGCACCGATGGACTCCACCGCATCGCAGATGATCTCCAACAGCGGGGCCAGCTCCTCGGCGGAGCGGTGCAGGTTGTCGGTGGAGAGCATCCAGAGGGTGACCACCTGGACGTCGGCCTCGTCGGCCCAGTCCAGGAACTCCAACACGTTGGCCGCGCCCTGGCGGTGCCCGTGGGAGGCGGCGGCGCCGACCTGCTTGGCCCAGCGGCGGTTTCCGTCCAGGATCACGCCGATGTGGGCGGGCTTGGGAGCGTCGGCCAGCTGCCTGCGCAGGCGAGCGACGTAAATGCGGTAAAGGAGATCCTTGACGCCCATCGGCTGCTACTTCCCTTGTCCGGCGGCCCTTGAAACAAACTCTTACCACATGGGGCTGCGGGCTGCCTGGAGGCGCGGGCGGGGCGGGGGAGCCCAAAACCTACGCCACCGTAACTTGGTCGTAAACTTAAACCTACGCAACCGTAAGTTAGGAGGGGATAGATGGCCCCGAAGCAGAAGACGCGCCCACGCAGCAGTTCCTCTGACCGCCTGCTCGGCAAGGAGAGCTTCGTCGAAACGATCAAGCCACGCCTACGCGGCTGGATCCACGCCGGCACTACTCCGCTCGCACTGGCCGCCTCGATCGTCCTGGTGGCGCTCGCCCCCACGGCCGGCCTGAAGTGGGCCAGCGCGGTGTTCCTGGCCTCGTCTCTGCTGTTGTTTGGTATCTCCACGGTCTACCACCGCTTCAACTGGGGCCGGGTAGGCACCGCGATCCTGCGGCGCCTGGACCACTCCAACATCTTCCTGCTCATCGCCGGCACCTACACGCCCCTGTCCGTGGCCCTGCTGGAGCCGCGCGACGCCAAGGCCCTGCTGGCCGTCGTGTGGGGCGGCGCGCTGGTGGGAATCCTGGGGCGCGTCTTCTTCTCGTACGCCCCCCGCTGGATCTACACCCCCCTTTACGTGGTGCTCGGCTGGGTTGCCCTCTGGTATTTGCCGCAGTTTTGGACGACGGGCGGGCCGGCCATCGTGTGGCTGGTTCTCTCCGGCGGCATCGCCTACACGCTCGGGGCGCTGGTCTACGCGTTGAAGTGGCCGGACCTGTGGCCCCGCTGGTTCGGTTTTCACGAGGTTTTTCACACCTTCACGGTGGCCGGCTGGGTGACTCACTGCGTGGCAGCTTTCCTGGCGGTGCTGGGCTCCCGCTAGGCCGCCCCTTCGCCTCCCCGTCCGGGACAGCTACGGGCCCGCCGATTTCATCCGCGCATCCACATACCGCGAGCGAAGCGGCGCCGTGTTGATACTATGCCGTTTCAGGCAATGCCCTGATCTGCCCCGCAGCGCTGCTGCGGGGCAGCCCGCATAAAAGGAGACGTAATCGTGAGCAAGTCCGTGTGGCTCACCCAGGAGGCCTTTGACCGCCTCTCTGCAGAGCTTGAGCACGCCAAGACCGTGCTGCGAGTCGAGATCGCTAACCGCATCGAGGCCGCCCGTCAGGAGGGTGACCTCAAGGAGAACGGCGGCTACCACGCCGCCCGGGACGAGCAGGCGATGAACGAGACGCGAATCGCCCAGCTGGAGGACATCCTGCGCAACGCCGAGGTCGGCGAAACCCCGCCGGACGACGGCGTGGTCGAGCCCGGCATGGTGATCGAGGCCAGCATCGGCGGGATGGAGAGGACCTTCCTGCTGGGGGCGCGCGAGGCCGCCCCGGGGGTGGAGATCGACGTGTTCTCCCCCGAGTCGCCGCTCGGCAAGGCCATCAACGGGCGCTCGCGTGGCGAGACCGTCAGCTACACCGCGCCGAACGGCAAGAAGATCTCCGTGGAGATCAAGGAGGTTCGCCCCTACCAGGGCTGAATTAACGCCCCCGGGCCGAGCTGCTCGGGGGCGAAAGCGGTGGTGGGACCAGATCTTTCGATCTGGCCCCACCACCCTTGTTTCCGGGACAGCCCGGGCGCGCAGCGCCCTAACCGCTACTCCGCCACCGAGCCGCTCTCGGGCCCGCCGCTGCCTGCGGCGGCCACCTGGGCTTCTTCATGGTCTGGCGCCTGCTCCTCTCGGCTCGCCTTGGCAGCCCCACCGTTCTTCGGCTTGCCCACGGGCTCGCGCCGCACGGGAGCAGCCCCGCCGCGCTTCTTCACGCTGAAGGGGGCGGCCAGGTACTCGTCCAGCGCCCCGGGCGGCCCACCGGGCCGATCCGGGTCGGTGCGCAGTGCCGGGAACTTGTCGAAGCCGCCCAGGTACATGAGTGAGGTATTCAGGAAGGCCACCACGGGCACCACGAACAGCGCCCCGACGATCCCCCACAGGTAGGTGCCGGCGGCCACCGCCAGCAGCACCGCCACCGGGTGCAGGGAGACCGCGTTGCCCATGAGGAAGGGCTGGAGCAGGTTGCCCTCGATGTTCTGCACCGCCAGGACGATCAGCATCATCACCAGCGCGGTGGTGGGGCCCTGGTCCACCAGCGCCACCAGCACGGCTATCGCGCCCGTGAAGAACGCGCCCACCATGGGCACGAAGGAGCCGACGAACACCAGGATGCCGATGGGCAGCCACATGGGGATGCCCAGGAACAGGGCGCCGAGCGCGATTCCCACCGCGTCCACGAAGGCCACTAGCACCTGGGTTCTGGCGTACGCCCCCAGGGTGACCCAGCCGCGGATGCCGGCCTCGTTGGCGGTGTGGCGGGCGCCCGGCGGGAGCAGCAGCAGTACCCAGAACCAGATGCTGCGTCCCTCCTTGAGGAAGAAGAACATGAGAAACAGGGCGATCAGCGCGCCGGCGGCGAAGTTGGTGATGCTGGAGACTCCCACCAGGGCGCCGGAGGCGATGGAGGAGGTGTTGTTCTTGAAGAACGCCTGCACCTGCTGCCAGATCTCGAAGAGGTAGGTGGTCAGGCGCCCGGAGTCGATGCCCCACGGGTCCTCCCGCAGCCACGCCAGCAGCGTGTAGAAGCCGGCCTCGGCCCGGTCTGCCACCTGCCCGAAGTCGTTGACGATCTGGGCGCTGGCCACCGTCATCAGGCCGCCGATCATTCCCAGCAGCGCCAGCACGGAGGCTAGCGCGGCCAGGCCACGGCTGAACTTGGCGCGCTTGCGCAGCATGCGCGCGAAGGGCTCCATGAGGGCGGTCAGCAGCATCGCCACCGTCAGCGGGATGACGATGACGGAGATCTTGGAGATCGCCCACCCAACCACCAGGAGTCCGGCCAGGAAGGTCAGGCCCCGGATCGACCAGGCCGACGCCACGCGCAGCCCCCAGGCCACCGATTCGTCGGGATTGCCGTTGGGCCGCTCCATGCCCTCCACGGGCACGGGCTCTTGCGAGAGCTGGGTAGCGGTTCGTGTGGGACGCAGCAACTGCGAGGGCCACATTCTTGAAAAAATGGAACCTTCCATGGGCACCTTCCTTAGCCTGCCCAAAGCCTAAACGCTCACCGCCAGCGGCGCGCACGGCTTGGGGCAGCGTGGGCAAAACTGGCAGCGCTTTGCGGGCCGCCGCATAATGGCCGCCATGAACTTCGTGTCTCTGCAGCCAGAATCCGCCAGCCTGCACACCGTGCTCGGCACGCCGCTGACCGGCCCGTGCCCGGCAGGAAACGAAGAGATCTTTCTGGCCCTGGGGTGTTTCTGGGGGGCTGAGAAGCTCTTTTGGACCACCCCGGGAGTGACCGGCACGTCCGTGGGCTACATGGGTGGCTCCGCGCCCCACCCCACCTACCGCCAGGTCTGCACCGGCACCACCGGGCACGCGGAGACCGTGCGAGTGGTCTTCGACCCGGCCAAGCTGCCCCTTGCCGAGCTGCTGCGCGTCTTTTGGGAGAACCATGACCCGACGCAGGGCGACCGGCAGGGCAACGACGTTGGCCCCCAGTACCGGTCGGCTATCTTCGTGACCTCCCCGGAGCAGTTGGAGGCCGCCCAGGCCGGCCGCGCCCAGTTCGCCGCCGCGCTCGCCCAGGCGGGCTACGGCGAGGTGACCACCCAGATCCAGGAGGCCGGCCAGTTCTGGCTGGCGGAGGACTATCACCAGCAGTACCTGGACAAGAACCCCGGCGGTTACTGCCCGGTGCACGCCACCGGCGTGAAGTGCACCCCGGCCTGATCCCGGCCTAGCGCCGCCTGGCGCTCGTTCGCGGCGGCGGGTGGAACGTCGGCCACCCTCAGTGGGGAGGTGGTGTACGACGCTCCGCCCGCCGCCCTTTCGCGCTAGCTCTCTGCGAAGAGCGGCGGAATCGTGGCAGGGGCGAGCGCGGTGGCCGGGGCTTGCGCCTGGATCAGCGTGGCGGCGCCGTTTTGCCACGCCCACACCGTGGTGCCGGGCGCGGGGACGCGGATGTCCCTGGCCTTGCCCATGTGGTTGACGATGACCTGGCCGGACGGCAGGTCCACCAGGAGCACCGCAAAGAAGGTCTTGCGGTAGCGGCGCATCGCGATGTCGCGGATGGTGCCGACATGCGAGGGAAGCGTCGCGTTGCGGACACCGGCACCAACCGCGCCGACGCTCCGGCGAAGCGCGCGCCGGGCGAAGCGCCAGACCAGGACGGTGTCGGCTGCCAGCACCAGCCAGATGAGGGCCAGCGCGAGCCTGCCCTGCCCGGTCTGCGCCCAGGCAGAGAGGTCTTGCAGCGGGCCCCACTGCGCGAGGGTGGAGGCCCAGGCCCCGGGCGCCGGGGCGACGGGGCCGACTACGGCGAGGGCCGCCACCGCCGTGAAGGCGAGCGCCAGGAGGGTGGTCAGCACCGCGAAGCCGACCACCAGCGCTGCGGATCGGGAGTGGGCGCCGACGCGGCCCTGGAGTTGCTGCGGGTTCTGGCTAACCAGGTGGAGCTTGGCGTTGTCGTCCGCAGCCCGGGCGGCGGCGGAGAAGTCTGCTGGGAGGCGCTGCATCATGGCTCCAGCCTAGGAAGGGTTCGCCTGGCCGCAGAACGAGGGTGGGGCGGGCACTTCACAGTGCCCGCCCCACCATCTGGGTAACCGGTCGTCAGCGCGCGGAGAAGCTCTCGCAGTGCGCGGTGGAACCGGACAGGGTGATCGCCTTGGCGCCGCAGAGCAGGGACTCGTTGTGCGTGCACTCGGTGCGCTGGCAGGCGCCCACGTGCGCAGAGGCAACGGGCAGGCCGCCCCGGGTGTTCAGGGCGATGAAGGTGGTGCAGTTGCTGTCCTTGGCGCCGACCGTGATGGCGGCGGCCTTGCAGCCGTGGTTGTCGTTGAAGGCGCAGTCAACAGCCGCGCAGTCAGAGATGGTGGTGAACTCAGCCATTTCAGTACCTTTCCGTGTCGAACTTGTTGATCACAAGCTAGCGCGCGGTTTTGCGGGGGCGGCCCGGCCGACGCCGGAGGCGGCGCCCGGCCCCGGCCTGGGCGTTTAGGCCCACCTTCGTCATATTCGCGCGGTTCGCGATTTAGAAAAGCTGGGCGTCACGTCCCCCGGCGCGCGGTTGCAACGGAGGGCATTTCGGGACGGTGGGACCGGCGGCACGGACCCTTCGGGGACGGGGGCGCGGCGGGCAGGTAAGCCATGGCTAAGACCCGATTTCCGGGGCGGTTCGGGGCACGCCCCAATAACGCAAATAATGCAACACGGGCGCCGCGCGAAAATTCGCGGGGGCGCCCGCAGGTGCCTGGGGCCCTGGGCGCGCGGGCGTCCACCTCGCAGCCCTCCCCTCAATCGGCGCGCGCCTAAGGAGGCGGCGCCGGCGGGAACGTCGTCCCCACCGCTCAACCGCGCCCGCACGGGAGACCACCTCGCAGCCTCGTCCCGGCCGGCGGGAGCCGCCTCCCTCAGGGGCTGGTCCAGCCCTCTCCGGCCGCTACCTCGCAGCCCCCATCTGGCCTTCGTCGGCCCTCATGCCGACGGGCCGCGCGGGCGGCGCAGGCAAAGCGTGGCCGGTGCGGGAGTGATTGCATCCCGCACCGGTGAAGCGGCGCACGAAAACGTCTATGGGTCCCAAGAGACTCGTAT